>DUCC01000009.1:45909-128327 GCA_012959995.1 Acidimicrobiia bacterium | reverse complement strand
GAATCCACCTTTAAGTTGTACTGGTCTGAGTATCACAAACGTATGACTGAATTAGCGGTAGACATTTTGGGCGCCGAAGCCATGACCCCTACTGGTTCATGGCGTGGACGAGCATTCCATGGCGACTGGACCGGTTCACCCAACTCTTCGACCTCTTGGGTGGGGGCGTTCTACAATGCTCGAGCCGGCACCATTTATGCCGGCACGTCGCAGGTGCAGCGCAACATCGTTGGTGAAATGGTGCTTGGGCTTCCCAAAGAGCCCCGGGTTTAGCCTTGCCCACCGAGGCGGGTGGGGCAACAGTTGGCCACCTTGCCCGGATAGAACGCGACGGTTACACCATTGTTGAGAACGTTTTTTCTTCTGGTTTGGCCCAAGAGTTATTAGAAGACCTCGGACGAATTGAAAGAGAACTCAATACCCGACCCGCTCGAAACCGCTTTGAAGGCAATCAAACCCGGCGCGTCTACAACTTGCTAAGCCACGGCCCCCTTTGGTCACAAATTCCTGTGCATTCTGCGGTGCTGCCCTTGGTCGAAGAGGTGCTCGACCAAGGCTGCCTCATTTCTTCTTTATCTTCTGTTGCCATTGACCCCGGGGAGGCCCCTCAGCCCATTCATGCCGACGACCAACTACACCCCCTAGCCAAGCCGCATGTTTCTACGGTGTGCAACTCCATGTGGGCTTTAACGGATTTCACCGAAGAAAATGGCGCCACTCGATTAGTCCCAGGATCACACCTTGTCGACCATTCCCCTAATTTCGGAGAGGCTTATGCGACCATTCCGGCAGAGATGTCGGCGGGCAGTGTCTTGATATGGCACGGCAGCCTGTGGCATGGGGGCGGAGCCAACCAGAGTGCCCAGACCAGGGTAGGCATCGCCATGAATTACTGCGCCGGCTGGATTCGCCAACAAGAAAATCAGCAGTTGGGCCTCTCGCAAGAACTTGTGCGAACCTTTGCCCCTCGCCTGCAAGAACTCTGCGGCTACGGCGTTTATCAGGGGCTTATTGGGCACATTGACAAAAACAGTCCAGCGCACCTGCTTTTGGGGGCCGATAACGCAACCAACGTATGGGACCGTTAGAGCAGTTCTTAAGGCTGCTTTAGCGCTTTTCCAACAACTCCATCATTTCTCGAGCCACCATGGGGGCGGCGTTCTGGTTTTGGCCGGTAACTAAGTTGCCATCGACCACCCAGTGGTTGGCTAATGGGTCACGAAACTTGGTGGCGCTTTCGAAGACCGCACCGTGGGCTCGCAGTTCGGTTTCCGGGTGGTGGGGGGTGTTGCCAATACCCAATTCGGAAATTTGCTTATCGGTCACCGCAGAGATGCGCCGACCTTTGACAAGATCTTCACCATTGGCGTCTTTAGCATTGAGCAAACCGAGAGGGCCATGGCATACTCCACCAATAACCCGGTTGAGCGCATTGGCTTCGGTCATTTTTTGACCCAAAACTTGCGAGAAACCAAAGTCAAAAGACGCTCCCCAACCACCCGCTAAAAAGACCACGTCATAGTTGGCCATATCTAGGCCTTCTATGGCTAGCGAATCGCTAACTTTTGCTTGAAATTCTTTATCACCAAGAAAACGGTCATCGCTGGGGGTGCGCAGCACCGGTTTCAGAGACTTGGGGTCCACGGGTACCACTCCCCCAAGTGGGCTCGCTATATCCACTTGCATCCCTGAATCCAGGAATGCATAGTAGGGAACGGTCATTTCGCTGGCGAAGACACCGGTAGGTTTACCAATTTCTAAGACGGCGGCGTTAGTAGCTACCACCAGGGCTCGGTGTCCGCTTAAATCAAAGCTGACCTCCGCTGCGTCTTCGGGGTGCATGCCCAATCGCTGCAGACCTTTACGAAGCAGTCGTGCGGGAGGTGGAGGTGTTTTGCTTTTCATTTTTTCCTTGGTGGGTCGCTGGGCGTAGGGCCATGGCTTGTTTCGTTCGGGCAAGCAGCGCCGTTGTTCTTGTTTTAGCCTTTCGGTCAAAATGCCAAACACTGGAGCGGCCTTTGGGTCGGTGGCCCGGTTGGTTGCTTCGTTGGGGTCAGCGTCAAGGTCGTAGAGTTCCCATTGGTCGGGCAACGCTTTGGTGCGATAAGTGGGACCACCGATACCGGTAGCGGCCATGTGACGTACCCCGGGTTCTGTCCAGGTGTCCGGGTCGTCATAGGTGCGGACGATTTTCCATAGATGGCCCAAGCCTGTAGGTTCATCATGGGTAGCCACTCGAGATACAAGCCCTTCAAAGTTAGCTGCCACGTGGGCCGGCACTTGAATACGTAATGGCATGGGCGGGTTGTCGGCTTTACCCAGTTTGCGGGCCATTCCGCTGGCTTCGCTGTCGCCCTCCAACATGTTGTCCCTGGTCATCAAGTAAACAGACCGGCTTTCGTCGTGGTCTACTTCTTGGCGAAGCGCTGGAAGCAAGTTCTTGCCAGGCAACGGGTGCACTTCGGAAAAGGTTTTGCGCAACTCTTCAGCGGTGGACTCTTGGTCTATGCCGGCGGCCGCCAACAAGGTGGGCACCATATCCACATGAGAGGTTGCTGCGCTGTTGACCCGCTGGGGTTGTAGCGCTTGGTTCCCTAATCCGGCCACCGTGAAGGGAACCCGGGTGGCTTCGTCGTAGAGGTTGAACCATTTCTGATGGAGTCCTCCGTGTGCCCCAAGTAAATCGCCATGGTCGGAAGTGCGCACCAGCAGCGCATCAGTGGAACCGTTTTCGGTGACCGCTCGGCGCACTTGGTCAATGGCGGAGTCGCCCTCGGCGTGCAGGCGATAGTAGAGATCACGGTATTCTTGCGCATTTTTCTGGTAGGTCTTGGTCACCACCGCCGGCGGCCCATAACCCGAGGGGTAGGCCGAGCGGTAAGCGATTTGGGCGGCTGGTTTGCTGGCCAGGTCTTCGTCATCGGTGGGCGAAGGGGGTACCGCAGGCGGGTCTAGAGACGACGGCTCAAAAGGAAAGCCCCGCCGTTGCCAAACAGGGAAAAGTACGATGTCGTGCGGGTTCACAAAACTCGCCACCAGTAAGAACGGTTTTTGAGCGTCGACTTCGCCGGCAGCCCTACGGGCGTAGCGGTCTTTGAGCCAGGCCACCACTCGTTGGGCAATCAGCGGGTCGCGACAGTAACCCGAATTGGCCAGTATGCCCCCGTGGGGCTCTGGGCCTACCCAACCTGAGAAACCAAAGGAACCTAACGGGTCGGCATCAAGGTAGGTAGTAACCGCTTGTTCATCAACAACACCCTGGGCGTCGTTGGTGGCCAATGGTTGACCGGTTTCTGGGTCGAAAAGATCGGCATGAGATATGTGCCATTTTCCGTCGTAATGGGTGTCGTAACCAGCGGCCCGAAACCAGTTGCCCAAGGTGGGCACTTCGTGGGGGCGCAGCCAGCGCAGGCGGCTGTCGTTGGCCATTTTTCCTAAACCATTGGTTTGAGTGACCCCATGAACGTCGGGGTATTGCCCGGTAAAGAGGGTGGGACGACTGGGCACACAAGCCAAAGAACCGGTGTAGTGGCGGCCAAAGTCCACCCCATTATCGGTGAACCATTTTCGACCGCCCAGGGTGTCGCTGCGCCACTGAGTAAGGGCCTCCGACTCGTAACTCGGGGCGGCCCGTTCTTCGTCGGTCATGATGATGACGATGTCGGGTTTATTCATGAGAGTTCTCCGATGCGCTTGGTGCAGTTAGTGCGGCGGCTAGCCCGCTGAGCATTTGTTCGGCGGCTTTGGCCATCTTGCGGCCCACCGCTTTGGCGATCACTTTTTGTGGTGGCCGTGGCCCGGCATCTATACGGGTGGCCAAGGTCACCAGGGTGCCTTGCGAGTTTGATTCGAGCGTCCAGGCGTTAGATAACAATTTAATAACCGGGGGCAGTCCGGTGATGCGGTAAGCTAGCGAAGTTTCTGGCTGCCAGATGGTGACGGTTTCTACCACCACGTTGCGGCCACTTTGAATACGACGCACCGTGCCCAAGCCCGAGGTCTGGTCGGAAAGCAAACAGGAATGGTCCACGTTGTCTGCCCAACCGCTGATGGCCCCAAAATCGCTAAGCAAAGCCCATACTTCTGTAGCCGTTTGGGGCACTTGGGTTTGGTCGGTGAGTTCGATCATGCCTTTATGAAATCAACCAAGAGAGCGCCCAGTTCGGGGCCGCAGTCTTCTTGCACGAAGTGTCCCCCACCTTCCATGGTGGTGTGGGGTTGGTTTTGCGCACCGGGGACGAGCTTCCTAAAGGGGCGATCTCCCCCAAGAGTCACGGGGTCTTGGTCGCCAAAGCAGCAAAGAAATGGCCGGTCAAACTTCTTTAAGGCTTCCCATGCTTCTCTATTGGCTGAGGCTTCCACATCATCTGGAGAGGTACAGACCAGAGAAGGCCAAATGCGGGCCCCTGCTTTGTAACTGTCGTCAGGAAAAGGAGCGTCGTAGGCGGCCATGGTTTGTTCAGAAAACCCTTGAACACTCCCCCCGCTAGCGATCTTTCCGACGGAAAACTCTGGGGAGGTTTGGCTAAAAGCTTGCCACTGTAAAAAGGCCTCGCTGGCCGGGTGGTCGCCGGTGGGGAGCCCCGTATTACTAATGGCCACCCGGGCAAAGCGTTCAGGCTGGGCGGCTACCAGACGAAGCCCAATGAGGCCACCCCAATCTTGGCCGAAAAAAGTTATGTCTTCAAGGTTGAGTTCGTCAAAGATCAACGCCGACATCCACGCCACATGGCGAGCGTAGGTGTAGTCAGATTTCTGGGTGGGTTTATCGCTACGTCCAAAACCAACTTGGTCGGGGACAATGACTCGGTGGCCCGCCGCTAGCAGGGGGGGCATCACTGAGCGGTAGAGGTAACTCCAGACGGGTTCTCCGTGCAAAAGCAGCACCGGGGCGCCGTCACGGGGACCTTCGTCAAGGTAATGCACCCGCAAGGTGCCGCCGTCTTGGTCGCTGATTTCTGCATAATGCGGGGCATAGGGGAAATCCGGGAGGTCAGCAAAGCGCTCATCGGGGGTGCGGAGGGTTTCCATGGGTTTCTACTTTCTTGGTGATTATTGCCGAGACATTTCGGCTTGGGCTTGGGCGCGTGCTGCTTCTATTGACTGGCGTGAGAGCAACTCAATTTCTATTTGCTGCAAGGTGCCAGCGAAGGCAAAGGGGCTTTGGTATTGCGTGGACACTGCGGACCCGTGGTCGTAGCCGATACTGGAACCCACCGAAGAAATGACCCCCATGTAAAGAGGCAACTCAGCCAGCGCTCCGGGGCTTCCATCTATGGAAAGTTGCATGGTGCCGGTGCGGGCCCCGGTGCGCCGCAACTGGGCAACTAGGGTGCTGTTTCCTTCGGGGACCGGCCCGGGCCCTCTGACTACGGTGCGTTGACCAAAGGCGTTGTATTCCATAACCAATTGGCTGTCCAAGAGGAAAAAACTGATGCCAGAGTTTTCGGTACCCGTGGCCCAGAGCACACCCTCTTGACCTGCTTGCCGGTCAACTTGTGCCGTAAGGTCAAAACTTCGCCCGCCAATAGCCGCCGAGGCCTGAGCGGGAATAGGCAACATGGGCGGGCGGTAGACATAGCGCCGGCTGGTGGGGTGAGGCGAGAGATCACGAAAACGTGGCCCAAAGAGCGTAAGGCCACGGTCGTCGAGTGGTAAAACCCCGTGGCGTTGGGCTTCGTCCCACCAAAGAGCTTTGAGTTCTTCAAGTTTTTCGGGATGGGCATCAGCCAGGTCGTTGCATTCTGAGGCGTCGACGGCCAGGTCGTAGAGTTCCCATGGTTCGGTGTCGTAGTCGGCGTCGGGCAGGTGGCGACACACTGCTTTCCAGTTTTCGGCTACCAGAGCGCGGCTACCGGCCATCTCAAAATATTGCAAGGTGTTGACCGCCGGGTGGTCTGCTGCGTTGAGCAACGGAGCAAAGGAGTGACCGGTTACCGGGAGTTGCTCTACGCCGTTGAAGGTTTCTGGTGGCGCAATGCCAAGGAACTCGTAGATGGTGGGGGCAATGTCAGCCACGTTGACAAACTGGTGGCGTTTAGTACCTTGTTCAGATTCATTGACGCCTTGGGGCCAGTGGACGATCATGGGAACATGCACTCCGCCTTCGTGGGTGTTTTGCTTGTACCACTTGAAGGGAGAGTTCCCGCATTGGGCCCAGCCCCACGGGTAGTTGGTGTGGCTTTGAGGTCCACCGATGGTTTCGATGTCTTTGATGGCTTCTTCGGGGGTTTCGAGAATCCCGTTAAAGAACTTCATCTCGTGCATGACCCCGAATGGTCCACCTTCTTGTGAGGCTCCGTTGTCGGCTAACAAAATTAGCAGCGTGTTGTCGAGGTGGCCGAGGTCGTCCAAACCTTGCACCAGTCGGCCGATTTGATCATCGGTGTGATCAAGAAAGGCGGCGAAGGCTTCCTGTAGTCGGGCGGCCAGGCGCTGTTGCACTTCGGGGAGTTCGTCCCATGGCTCCACACCTGGGTTACGGGGCGCCAATTGTGTTTGTTCGGAAATAACCCCCAGGGCAATTTGTTTCTCAAACCAACGCTGCCGTACTACATCCCAGCCTTCATCAAAAGCGCCCCGATATTTAGCAAGGTACTCTTCGGGCGCTTGGTGCGGGGCGTGGGTAGCACCAAACGGGACGTAAGCAAAAAAGGGCCGGTCGGGGCGCACCCCTTTGCTGTCGCTGATCATCCGTAAGGTTTGGTCAATGAGGTCTTCGCTCACGTGATAGCCGTCTTCAGGCTTAGCCGGTGGGTCTATTGGATGGTTGTCCGAAACTAGTTCTGGGTAAAACTGATCGGTTTCCCCTTCTAGGAAACCGTAAAAACGGTCGAAACCTTTTCCGAGCGGCCAGTGGTCAAAGGGGCCGGCGGCCGAGCACTGTTCCATGGGGGCCAGATGCCATTTGCCGGTGCAAAAGGTGGCGTAACCGGCGGCACCTAATACCTCGGCCAAGGTAGAGGCTTGGGGCGAGATGTGCCCGAGTTGGTGGGGAAAACCCGTGGTGAAGTTTGACACCGAGCGCATACCTACGGCGTGTTGCGAGCGGCCGGTAAGCAATGAAGCTCGAGTGGGTGAACACAAGGGGGTCACGTGGAAGTTGGTGAACTGCAAGCCACCGGCCGCCAACTGGTCGATGTTCGGGGTGTCAATGTCGGAGCCGTAGCAACCGAATTGGGCAAAACCGGTGTCGTCAAGCAGCACTACCACCACGTTGGGAGCGTCTTGGCCGGGGTGCGGGGGCTCAACGAAACTTGGGGTGGACTCAGCGAGAGTTCTTCCGATGCGGCCGGCGAAGGGTTCTGGGGCGTTGGGCATTTTTTCCTTTTGCTTGCTCTTGGCTGCTTCAGACTATAACTTATGCGAGTAGCAGTATCAATACTTTGCTCAAACCTTCTTATGGCCTCCCACACCCCACCCCACAGCGCACCACAACCAATTGATGGTCGGCGGGCTCGAAGCCAGCGAGGGCGCCTGGCCACCTTAGAAGCCATGATTGACCTAATTAACGAAGGCCACGCCCCACCCACTGCTCAGCAAGTCGCCCAGCGCGCCGGTATTTCCGTGGCCACGCTGTTTCGATACTTCGAGACTTTAGAAGACCTCCGCCAGTACGCCACCCAACAATGCTTGGAGCGTTTTGCCCACCTTTTTGAATTGCCAGAAATATCCTGTGGCACCACCGAAGAAAAAATTACCTCCCTGGTGGCCAGCCGCCTCGCCCAGTACCAAGCCATCGGACCCATTGCCCGACTCATCCGTTGGCGGGCCTTTGATACACCAGACGTTCAAACCACTTTGCACCAGCAGCGCCAGAACCAAACCCAACAACTTGCCCAGCACTTTGCCCAAGAGTTGCGCAGCCACTCCCCCGATGACCAAGAAGACCTGCTTGCCTCACTCATCGCCTTGACCTCCTTTGAAGCCTGGGACCAACAAAGACAAGACCAGCAGCACAGCAACAAACGCATCGCCGCCAGTTGGCAAAAAACCCTAACCCGCTTGATGGCTACCGTTTAAACCAAAATCTTGCCACGACCTTCACTCAAGACCACCCCAACGATTACCTCAATGAGTTCAAAGCTTGACTCGGCACTCACATCTTCAAAATAAATGGTGCCCGGCCAAGGTGGCGTGCGGTCTCTGTAACCGTGGGCCGCGAGGTGGTTAGCCACTCGACAAATACCCGCCACATGTTCATTAATGGTGGCGGCCAAATCTTTGCTCGCCAAAGAGAGGTCAGCCATGGTATTGCGGTCAATCTGGGTAGCACCCACTCCCATAAATAGGGGGATATTTCGTTTGATGGCCTCTTCAACATAAAGTTCGACATCTACCCGATCGTCAGCCAAACGAATGACGTAATCGCGACAAACCCCGTGCTTGGCTTCAAAAAGCTCTTCAAGGGTTATCGCTGGCTGCTCGGGCTGCACCGGTTTACGACGGCGGGCCCCTGAGCCGCTACGTGGGCTAACCTGCGTGACATAGTCACCACGATAATTGGCATCGTAAACCCGATCGCCCCAAGGGTTTTGATCAATAATGCGCCGAATGGAGCGGATTGCCACATCACGACAATTTCTCGGGCCGATGAAAAAAGGCGAACCCGAGGCATCAGAAAACTCCACCCACCCTTGGGGGTGCTGCGCAAAATAATGGTCCATCCATGGCACCAAAACCCGGTCGGCCAACAAATCTAAAAAGTCGTTCACCATTTCTGGCTGGCGGGTCAAGGCGTTAATCAAATGTTCTTGACCAAAAATATCGGCCGCCAAACTATACGGGGCCGACAGATGTAGGACCGAATGAAAGCCCGTCAACCGTTCGTAGAAGTCCAATGTTTTATCTAATATTTTTGGAATTCCTGTGGTGAGATCCACCGGAGGCAGGTCTTGCCAGTTGCTGGCATCTATTAACGTCACCTCGGGGTTGGTGCCAGGAGAGTAACGATCTGAGTAAATCATTTCTTGACCCAAAGCCTCCGCCGTAAACCCATAAACCGGCCAACTCAAATATGACTTGGGCATGCCGAGCAATTTCAAAGTTAAAAGCACAGACCGTACGTAACGTTCGGGATCTTCCTGATACAACTGCTTGGCCGTAATGCCGAACAGGTCAAAAACAATACCCAGAGTCAATAAATCTATGGACCCCGAAACATGCACAGAATTTTGTGGTGACGGGTCGGCAAACAACTCGTCTACCTGGCCGCTAAACACGTCAGTAAATATTTCTTGCAGGCGTTGCTTGGCTTCTGGCTCGCCGGCCTGCCAGCGGTGCAGCAACCGAAGCCCCTCAGGAAACGTTAGCTCCTTAAAAGGCATGGCTGCTAAGAAACCACCGTGTCGCGATAAGCCAATCCATCAGGGCTTACCTCAATGCGGGTGATGATGATTTTTTCTTCCGCGGTACCAAAGTTTTTGAAAGTGGTGAACATGTTTTTGTCTCGATAAACATTGGCCGAAGACAACGACCCGGTCATGAACTGGCGAAACTTGGCTTGGCGAACCAAGTCTGAAACCTCCACCATGTCAACCTCGTGGGTATGGCCGCAAAAAACAGCCTCGATCTGGTTATCCAAAACAAAATCGGCTACCCGTTTTGAATCAATCAGCGGGTCAGGGTCGGTCACCACAATGGGGTGGTGGGCCAGCATGATGGCCCGGTCATAGGTGCGGCGAGCCATTTCATCGGCCATGGCATACAAGAACTGTTCTTCTACTAAGCCGAAGTCGCTTTGAAACTTGTTGGTATCCAAGCAGAGAATCAACACCTCTTCTTGCCCGATGGTGAATTGGCGAACAAAGTTGACGTCGGCCAGGTACTCGCTGAGGTGCATCTTTTGTGGGTCGTGATACACCTTTGGCTTGGTCACCTTGGAGGGGTCTTTGGGTTCCAAAAACGGTCCGTCGTAAAGGTACTGGCGAAAGAGTTCTTGGGAGCGTTTGACATATTTGTCGTGATTACCCATGATGGAAACCACGTTGGGGCACTGCAATCCGGAAAGAAATGCCTGCACCGCAGCAAACTCTTCGGGGAGCGAGTCAGAGGTGGAATCCCCGGTGTTGAATACCAGGTCAGCGTCAAAAGCGTTGAGCCGCTCCAGTAACTCTTGGTCGTCGGCCAACCAGTGATAGGGGCCAAAATGCAAGTCCGTAATATGAAGAATGTCCACGGGCGGAGGCTAACCGCTACGGCCGACCTGAGCGACCCAATAGATACAAATTTTGGCCAGCGACAGAACCGGAATCCCGTGCATCTCTGCTGCAGAGGCCAGCCGGTGATCGTAGGTAATCATTCCATCAAGGTCGCTACTAAACTTAGCGCCACCTCCAGATGGATAGTGTCCAAGGTGCGGAGTCCAGCAGGGTTTGAAGTGCCCCTTGGGGAGTGCAGATAACTGTCAACCGGCTTCCTCGGTCGGTGATTATGATTGTCTCTCCAGCAACGGCTTGGGCCACTACCGCTGATGCATTTTGTTTTAATGAGCGAATGCCAAATTTTTTCATGTGCTTCAATGTGCACAAAGTTCTCTCTGGCAGAGAAGGTACCATTTCCGTATGGAACTAAAGATTAACGGTGTGGCTCGCGACGGGGCTGGAGTGGCGCGAGCCGAAGATGGTCAGGTGATCTTCGTGGAAGGTGCGTTGCCCGACGAAACGGTGACCGTCGAGTTAACCAAGGTGAAAAAACGCTGGGCTCGTGCACGGGTGTTGGAGGTTCTTAACCCTTCGCCTTTGCGTATCCCGGTCACTTGCACTACTCAACAGGCAGGCTGCGGGGGCTGTGACCTGCTGCACCTCTCCCCTGATTCGCAACTCGCTATGAAGGCCAACATTGTACTTGATCAGTTAGACCGGGCACAGGTGGCCGCACCGTCCCCCGTTCTTTGGCCGCTAGTTAACGACCAAGGGCGCACCACGGTGCGTTCCATTGTCAAAGACGGTCAGGCCGGGTACCGCATGCGAGGCTCCCACGAGGTGATTTTGCCAACCAAATGCGAGGCCCTCGACCCTATGGTTGAAGAAATCTTACTTGATGGCCGTTTCGGCGAAGCCAGCCAAGTCACCATTCGGGTAGGGAGTCGTACCGACGATCGTCTGGTGCTTGTTGAGGGCGATCCAGAGGAAGTCAGCGTGCCTTCTGATGTTTTAGTGGTTAGCGCCAAAGAACTAAGCGAGGGTCGGCGGGCCTGGATTCACGAAGAAGCGGCGGACCGCAAGTGGCGTATTTCAGCTCGGTCGTTCTTTCAGAATCGGCCGGCCGGGGTTGATGCCTTGGTTTCCGTGGTATCGGGCATGGTCGATGCGCTGGGCACCGATGGCCCTATGGTCGACGCCTACGCCGGAATCGGAGTTTTCGCTGGCACGGTGGGGCATGGTCGTTCGGTGGTGGCTATTGAGCGTAATAGTCACTCCATAGCCGACGCTCGGGTAAACCTCGATGCCGAGTCGGTCAAGATCATCAAGGCACCGGTAGAAAGTTGGAATGCTTCGCCTGCTGCGCTGGTCATAGCCGACCCAGCTCGTGAAGGGGTGGGCAAGGCGGCCATGGCCACTTTGCTAGCTGCCGAACCAAGCTTATTTGTTCTCGTCAGTTGTGAGCCCGGTGCTTTTGCTGCCGATGCCGCACTTCTGGCCGCAGGTGGGATGCGCCTTGAGCAACTCACCGTGGTGGACATGTTCCCCGGTACTACCCATGGCGAAACAGTCGGCGCTTTCATCGCTTCCTAACAAACCGAACCTAAGGTCAGGCCCCAAACTCGGTTTCACCTAGAGGTGGTTAACGCTGGGTGCCGACTTTTAGTTCGTTAAACGCCACGCCACGATCTATAGAAATATCTCGGGGAAGGCCTAAAACCCGGTCACCAATGATGTTGCGCTGGATCTCGTCAGTACCGCCGGCTATTGAAGCGGTGAACGAACCTGTCGTGTGCTTAGCTAAATCGTAGCCGTGCGGGTCCTCAGGATCCCAAGCTTGCGAACAGGGTCCTGCCATATTCATCAATAATTCTCTTACCCGCCACTGGATGACCGAACTAAAAAGCTTGCCCAGAGAGCCACCGGGGCCCGGAGCTTTGCCGCTTTGCATCTCTGCACGAGTACGCAGGGACACCAAGGCTTTGGCGGTTTCCATGGAATAAATGCGCATCAGTTCTTGACGAACGTTGAGGTCCTCGAGTGACCCGTTGGCTTCAGCGGCCGCCTTTAACATTTTGTAATTAGGTTGGCTGATTTTTCCGCTACCCGCCGTGCCGATAGCCACCCGTTCGTACATCAACATGGCCGTAGCCTGGTTCCACCCATTATTGAGTTCGCCCAAAAGGTGGTCAACTGGTAGGCGCACATCGGTGAAAAATACCTCGTTAAAATGACTCGAGCCGTCGATTTGGTGAATGGGCCGCACCTCTACGCCCGGAGCATCCATGGGCAAAATAAACATGGAAATACCGGCGTGCTTGACGGCGCTGGGGTCGGTGCGAGCAATAAGTACGGCGTAATCGCTGACCTGCGCCAAGGTGGTCCACACCTTTTGTCCGTTGATAATCCACTCTTCGCCGTCGCGTTCGGCTTTGGTTTGCAAACTGGCCACATCGGAGCCGGCCCCTGGCTCAGAAAACATCTGGCACCACAAAGTGTTGCCAGAAATAACGTCGGGCAAATACTTAACCTTTTGCGCTTCGGTACCGAAGTCATTAACCACCGGCAGGCACATGCCATGACTAATAATAAACTCGTTGCTCATGGTCGGGAAATGTGCCGCTTCTTCCCGATAAATACGGTCGTGATTTCGGGTAAGACCCGCTCCGCCGTATTTCTGATCGAAGACCAATCCTCCTAACCCTGCTTGGGCCAATTTGGCGTGAAACTTCTTAGAGGCCGTCAAATCGGCATCGAGTTGGGTGTGTTCGGCAAGAAACGAGCGCACTTGGCTGCGGAACTGTTCGCTTGTTTCTTCCGAGAGAGGCTCTTGTCCCATAAGTATCTTCTTTGTTAGAGGTCAGCGCTACCCTAAGCGATACCCCGTAAAGGTGCCTAACCCGCAGGCCACGATTCACTGCGGTTGGTCTGAGGGCAAGTTCTCTAAGAGTTCCTGGTTCACTATTTCAGGAAAGTCCTCCGCCGCTAAGTACCGAAAATATTCCTCGAAGTAAGGCAACGGGGTATCGGGGCACATGAATACACAGACCACTTCACCGTTTTCGTTGCGCAGTTGATCAAGCGTGCCAGCCTGTTGTTGCTGATCAAGGTAAGCCACCAGCCCCACTAAAGACAGCCCAGAACTAGGGCCCACGTAGATGCCGTTGCGCGATAGTTCCATGCTGGAGCGATAAGAGTCCTTAGTGGTGGCCACCTGTTGGCTATCTAAATGGGGAGGCCAGTCGAAGCCGATGAGGCGCAACAAGAGCTCAGTGCGGGGCCCCGGCACGTAGTTATCGGGAGCACGTTTTACTCCCACTACTTGGATGGCCTCGTTTGCTTCTTTTAGATAGCGAGAATTGCCGATCATGGTGCCGGTGGTACCTAAGCTTCCACAAAGCACGGTTATTGCTTGGCTGGTTTGCTCCCAGATTTGCCGGCCAATCCATTGATAATGCGCTTCGGGGTTGTCGGGGTTGGTGTACTGACCGGGGTTCATCCAGCCCTCTTGACTCCCCATCTCTTTGGCCTTGTAGATGCCGCTGCGCTCATCAGCCTCGTCGGGATCGGCAGGCTCTTGGTTCACTATGGGGGTAATGCCAAAGAATTGCAGCATCTGGATTTTTTGCCAACTGGCTTCGCTGGGCACGATGGCCTTCGTTTGTTCAATACCAAACTGGCGAGCGGATACCGCTAAAGCAGTCACCGTGTTCCCGGAGGAGTTTTCGATAATGGTTTCCACGCCTGCCAACTCGCCGCGTTGAGCGGCCGCCGCCATCATGTTAAAAGCCGGTATGGCCTTCACATTGTGCAACGGGGTGAAGGTCATGAGTTTGGCCATGATACGCACCCCGTCGCTCGCCATGGGGTTGAGATGTTCCGGCAACTCCACCAGGGGCAGATAAGCCAGCTTTCCTGGATTCATGAAGTCTTGTACGGCATGTTTGCCGGTAAACGCGTTTAGATCACCGTTAGGCATTTAACAATCCTTCAGTAAAGGCTGGGGAGGTTAGCCGCAGCAACCGCTGGGCTCTTCGCCTGCTTCAGCCACGAGTGAAGAGATGATTCCGTGGGTCCAGCAGTCATCAGCCCCGGCTGCTTCACGCATGGTCAGGGCGAACACGTAGCCTATTTCAGCTTCGGTGGCCCCGGCCGCTTTTGCGCCAACGAAGTGCTTGCGTACGCATGGTTCAGAGCGGGCTTTAATTGACAAGGCAAAACGAATCAATTCATCGGTTTTCGCATCAACTGTTCGGGCGGCGTTGAGCGCTTGGTCAAGATTCTCTAACGCCGAGGTAAACGGGGCCATGTGGGTGCCCAAGAAACCTTGGGTGCAGCCGCTGGCTTCTGGTTCAACGCCACAGCATCCCTCAGTGGTTGGGTTATCTAAAGTAGTCATGGAGTCTCTTTCAGTTCAGATTGATATGTATCAATATGACTATAGAGTGGAAACATGCAAACCATTGCCTGCGGGCCGCTCTCCTCAACAAATCTCAGCGACCAAGAAATAGTTGATTTAGCCCAAACTCTCAAAGCGCTTGCTGACCCGGTGCGACTAAAACTTGTCAACATCATTGCTACCGCCGGGGAGGGCTGCGCCTGCGACTTTCCCCAAGCCGTTGACCGAGACCAATCCACGATAAGTCATCATTTGAAAATCTTGACCCAATCTGGGGTGGTCGAGCGCCAACAACGAGGCAAGTGGGCCTGGTACCAAGTCAACGACGCACGCTTAGCGCAACTTTGTGGAGTGATCTGTTGAAAATCTCCCCCGATGCCCAAGCTTTTGACCAGCCCAGCCTGGACCGGCATTTTGGCGGAGGCGAGGGGCTTCTCCCCCTTTGGATAGCGGAGCCCTACCTTGATCTTGCTCCGCAAATAACCGAAGGCTTAGCCAGTCGAGCCACTACTGGTTGGTACGGCTACCAAACCCGTTCCGCAGCACTTAGCGAAAACTTTTGGGCATGGATGCAACAGCGCCACCAATGGGACGGCCACGGTCTACAAACGCTGGTAAGCCCCAGCGTGGGCTCCTCACTGGGGATTTTACTGGAGCAAATGACCCAGCCCGGCGACAATGTCATTTTGCAGCCTCCGGTATTTACCGACTTCAAAACCTTGGTTAACTCAGCCCAGCGCACCGTGGTGCGCAACGGATTACTCTTTGAAAATGGTCAATACGAAATGGACTTCACCGGGCTAGAAACCTTGGCCGCCCAGCCCGCCACCACTGCGCTCATTTTGTGCAACCCCCACAACCCGGTGGGCCGCGTGTGGAACCAAGAGGAACTTCATCAACTGGCGGCCATCTGTGCCAGCCACCAGGTAACGGTCATCGCCGATGAAATCCATGCCGACTTGATCTTAGACCCCCATAGTTTTACCCCCTTTGCTCAAGCCGCTCAGGGCACCGGAGTGCGCTGGGCCGTCCTGCACGGGCCCATCAAAACTTTCGGCTTAGCCGGACTTTGCGACACCTTGGTTATCACCGATGATTCCGAAATTGTCGAGCGCTTTGAGCATCGAAGTTCTCAACTTCACCTCACCCGCAACAACGTGTTTGCCCTGACCGCTTTTGAAACTGCATACGCCCACGGTGGCCCGTGGCTTGACCAACTATTGGGTTTAATGGCCGGCAACGTGGGCATTCTTAAAGAAACTTTGCCGCCGGAGATCACTTTGGTCGAACTCCAAGGCACCTATTTGGCATGGCTGGATTTTCGAGATCTCAACATGGAAGTACCCGCCTTAGCGCACTGGCTCGGCCATACTGCCCGCTTAGCGCTCAGCCCGGGCCATTGGTTTGGCCGAGAAGGAGCCGGGTTTGCTCGCATGACCATCGCCGCCCCCGCCGAACAAATTCAAGATGCCGCGGAGCGACTAAGTCGGGCCGTTGCCCAACGGTAGCTAGCCCTTTTGCGCTCGTAGTTTCCGCAACCGTTTTCCCCTGCTGACCATCAAGGGGTCAAAGTCCTCTGGGTCGGGCGGGATTAGCTCTGGGTCTATGAGTTGCTGCCCCATGTAGATTTCGGCTATCAACGGCCGGTCAAGGATTTCTCCGGCGCAGAAAACCCCGCCACTCATGGCGCCACCAATGCCGTGGCCACTTACTGTGTTGGCGCCCACCACCCATAGGCCTTCAATCTCGGTGCGGTAGGACGGGCGGTACTTGCCGATTTGTTCGGGAGAATGCTGGTAGCCGTAACTGGTCCCGCCCGAACTAGAGATGTAGCGCTCGTGGGACAAGGTGGTGGCCGTCTCGAGGTGCACAATGTTTTCTCGCAGTGGCCCAAAGACCGTTTCGGCGGCATCAAGAAGCCTTTCGGTGAACGCTTCCTTTTTGGCTCGGTAGGTTTCGTTGCGGCGGTATTTGCCGCCATCAGCCGGTCCCGTTTCAACCCCCCAATAGTCATTTCCTCGAGGAGCCAAGGACATGATTTGAAAATTGGTGTGGCCCGGTGGGCAAAGCGCAGCGTTGCCGGGGTCTTTGCGTGAAGCAAGCGCTATATAGGCAAAGGGCACTTGACCAGACGGCAGCTGCCCTTGGTCGAGTTCGCTGTAGTACTCGTCGGTTTCGTAACCAGAGAACACAAAATAGTTAGTGTTGGGGCCGGTCAACTCTTTGTTGACTACCACGTAGGTGCAAACCAGGCCCAAGGTCATGGTGGCTTCTTGCGCCCAACGCACGGTAGACGGGGCCAGATGCTGTGCTCCCACCAAGTGCTCAACGGTGCGGCGGTAATCGGCGTTGCTGATCACTAGCGGGGCGGCCAAAAACCTTCCGTCTTCTAAAACAACGCCGGTGGTTTTTCCGTTTTCTACGGCGATGCGCTCTACTGGTTCGATACAACGCACCTCTCCCCCGCAGGCTTCGATGGCTTGCACCAACCGAGCGGCCATCATCTGCCCGCCGCCTTGGGGGTAATAGGCGCCGTTCATGTAGTGGCCGACAATCCCGGCGTGCATGGCCACGGCGGTTTGGCTAGGCCCACCGGCGTAAAGGCCCGACCAGTGGTCGAGTACGGCGCAAAGTTTCGTTGACATTTCACATTCGTCAAAGAGTTCATTCAAAGGCCGGGTAGCCCAAAGATCAAAGGTCGGGCGTTCTTCGCCGAATATTTTTCGTGCTTCTTCGCTAACCGTGCGCAAAATGCGCAGGCACTTTTCTACCCCAGCTTTTTCGTGAGGAAACTGCTCAACGAGACGTTCTTGGTATTTGTCCCAACTGGCTGGCACCCGAAAAGTAAAGTCAGGAAAGTGCAAGGTGTCAAAACAATCGGTGTCCATGGGCAAAAAGTTCATGCGACCGGCTAAGCCCAGAGAAGCAAAAATATTGGTAAACAAACCGCCGGGTCCACCCTCACCGAGGTAATGCACGCCGACATCAAACTCGTAACCGTCGCCCTCGTGTTTGCGGCGAAAAATCTGCATATTGCCGCCCGCCCGGTTATGGCGCTCGACGACCAGTACGCGTTTACCGGCGCTAGCTAAACAAGCCGCTGTGGTTAGCCCACCGGGTCCTGAGCCCACCACAATGGCATCCCAACTTTCGGTTGGTTCACTGCCCACGATGCTCCCTCTCTCTTCTCGGCCAACGCTCAACGGTCGAGTTCTTCAATAAATTTATCAATTTCTTCTTCGGTATTGTAGTAGTGCACCGAGGCCCGCACCACGGTGGCTAACCCTCGGTGGGCGAGGTCAAAGCGGGCATAGTTCGGTGTCGAGGTAGAGGTATTAATACCGGCCGCGGAGAGTTTGTCTTTGATTTGCTCTGCCGTTTGACCGACTACCCCAAAGGTGACGATGCCGCCGCGGTGGGCGCCCTTATCGTAAACCGTTACTCCAGAAACCTCTTCCAGACTGCTCCGCAAGACCGCCCCTAAACCTTGTAATCGCTCTGCTGTTGCTTCTACCGAAAGTTCGAGGGCGTAGTCCACAGCGGCCCCGAGTCCTAACTTGCCGGCGTAATAGGTTTCCCAATTCTCAAACCGGCGCGCATCGTCGCGGATTTTGTAATCCCAGTCGTCGGCCCAGGTGGCGGAGTGCAGATCTAAAAATGGTGGCTCAATACGCTCTAAAGCCCGTTCGTTGACATACAAAAACCCCGTGCCGCGGGGGCCACGCAAATACTTGCGACCAGTAGACGACAAGACATCACAACCAATGGCCTGAACATCAAGGGAAATCTGCCCTGCTGACTGGCAAGCATCCAACACGAAAAACGTCTGGTAGGCATTACAGAGTGCGCCAACCTCCTCCGCTGGGTTGATGAGCCCACCACTGGTTGGGGCGTGGGTCATGCACAACATGGTGGCCCCCCGAGCAAGTTCTTGTTCTAAATGGGTTAAATCAATTTGACCAAACTCATCGTCATCAATCAACACGATTTCTAAGCCGTGGCGCTTTTGTAACTGCAGCAAAGCAATCACATTGCTGGAATATTCCGCTCGGCAAGTTAACACCCGGTCACCGGGTTCAAAGGGGTAGCCATAAACTGCCATGTCCCAGGCCCGAGTAGCGTTTTCTATGATGGCGATTTGGTTGGGTTGGGCGCCGATCAGCGTGGCGATGGACTGGTAAACCGCTTCGAGGCGGTCATGTGCTTCGTCTGATGCCTCATAACCACCGATGGCGGCTTCTCGGTGAAGGTGCTCTACCACGGTGTCCACCACCACCTGAGGGGGAAGGGCGCTCCCCGCATTGTTGAAATGGATGACCTCAGCCGCCCCCGGAGTGTCATGGCGAACTTGTTCTATCGGAAAAGTTTGGTCAAAAAAAGTAGTCATGGCCTCACCTTAAACCCCTTGGCCCCCGTACCTTGACTCTTGTCTTCAGGGTTGCGCTACGGTTGCCGCACTACCAAAGGAACCCCATGAGGACACCGCTCACCAATCCATCCGCTACAGCCGTTGGGCCCTATAGCCATGGCATAGATGTTGACCCGTTGGTCTTTTGCTCGGGGCAGACTCCCCTTGACCCGACCACCGGCCTCTTGGCCGAAGGCTCCATTGGCGACCGAACCGCCCAGTGCTTCTCCAACCTTTTCGGCGTATTAGCGGCGGCTGGCCTGGGGCCCGACCAGGTGGTCAAGGTCAACGTATACCTCACCAATATGGATGATTTTGCCGCCATGAACGAGGTGTATGCCACTCAGTTTGCCGAGCCCTACCCAGCGCGCACCACCATTGGGGTGGCCTCCCTGCCTTTGGGTTCAGACATCGAAATTGAACTAGTAGCCCGCCACCCCACGATTTAGCTTTCGCCCAACAGAAAAACGGTTTAGGCTCCGCCCATGAAACCCCAAAAAATACCGGTCCGCGGTTTTACCGATCAAGAGTTTCTGCAAAGAACCATGGCCGCGCAAACCATGATGGCCGCCCAGGGTCTTGACGCTTTGTTGGTTTGCACCGAACCCGAGGTGCGCTACTTCACGGGTTTTCATACCCCCTTTTGGCAAAGCCCGACCCGCCCTTGGTTCGTAATATTGCCGGCGGCTGGTAAACCCATTGCCGTCATCCCCGGAATCGGTGGTGCCTCCATGGCGGCCACTTGGGTTGATGACATCCGTACTTGGCCCGCCCCTCAGCCCAACGACGACGGGGTGTCGTTGCTGGTGGGATGCCTTCGAGAAACTGCTGGCCCCCAGGGAAAGATCGGCCTGCCCATGGGGCCAGAGACCCATGTACGTATGCCACTAAACGACTTTGACCAAATACGTGCTCAAGTCGGCGAATTCGTCGATGCCACGGCCATAATTCGTTCTCTCCGCATGGTTAAATCGCCAGCAGAGATTGCGAAACACCAGCAAATCTGCCACATCGTGTCCGATGCTTTTGATGCCCTCCCTGGCTTGTTGGCTACCGGCATGACCGAGCGGCAAGCTTTTGCTGCTTTCCGCTCAGAAATCTTGCGTCAAGGTGCCGACGACGTTCCCTACCTGGTGGGCGCTACCGGCCCGGGTGGCATTGACGACATTATTCGCCAGCCCACCGATCGGATCATTAGCGCAGGTGACCTGTTGATCTTCGACACCGGATCTACTTTCGACGGTTACTTCAGTGATTTTGACCGCAACTTTGCTTTTGGCCATGCCGACCAAGGGGCTCAAGATGCTTACCAAGCAGTGTGGGAAGCAACCGAAGCCGGTTTCGCCGCCATTGCTCCCGGAGCCACCACTACCGAAGTTTTCCACGCCATGAACAACGTGCTCCAAGGCCACGGCTCTCTCGGTAACGATGTAGGCCGCTTGGGACACGGCTTAGGTATGCAGGTCACCGAATGGCCCTCGCATACCGCCAGCGACGACACGATCATTGAAGAAAACATGGTCCTCACCCTTGAGCCCGGTCTCTTGTGGGCGCCCGGCAAAACCATGGTTCACGAAGAAAATCTGGTGGTAACGGCCCACGGGGCGCAATGGTTGAGCCGCCGAGCCGCTCCTGAACTGCCTATTATCTAATAACAAACGAGAGGGTATACATGGATAACCAACCTTTGAGCGAAGACCAAATGCAACAATTTTGGGAAGATGGCTATCTGCTTTTAGAAGACGTCGTCACGGCAAAACAACTCGCTGATCTCCGGGTCGATTTCGAACAATGGCGTCAAGAAAGTCGGCAACATGACGATCCTTACGGGGAAACCTTTGATGGTCGCCCGCGCTTTGACCTTGAACCAGGACATTGTGCTGAATCCCCCGCTTTGCGTCGGGTGGCGTCACCCGTTGAGATTTCCGAGGCCTACCTTGACGTCATGCGCTCCAACCGAGCGCTCGACGCAGTAGTCCAATTAGTAGGGCCCAACGTAGTCTTCAACAATGCAAAAATTAATTCAAAACAGCCAAAGTCTTCTACCAAAGTGCAGTTCCACCAAGATTTTTTGTTTCAACCCCACACCAACGACGACCTCATTGCCGTGCTCTTGTGTCTGGACGACATGACCTTAGAAAATGGGCCTTTAGAGGTAGCGCCCGGCAGCCACCGGGGCCCGCTCTACGACCACTGGCACCACGGGGTGTTCACCGGTGCGGTCAGCGCCCACGTGGTGGACGAACACCAACCACAAATGGTCACCATTGAAGCACCGGCCGGATCGGCTTGTTTGCTGCATAACCGCACGCTGCATGGGTCGGGGCCCAACACCTCCGCAGAGGCCCGCACCCTGTTTATTTGCGAGTACCGGTCAGAAGATGCCCAGCCTTTACAAGTTAGCCACCTCCCCAGCCGCATGGAAGGCGAGTTGCTGCGGGGTGAGGTCAGCAACCGAGTGCGCTGCACCAATTACCAAATGCTTTATCCAGAGGTTCCCACCGGTGCTTCTTTTTTTGATCAGCAAGCAAACGACCCCACTCCCACGCTGTGATAGACCGAGAGTTACTTCCCCTAGACTTCACCACCGATGCTGGTTTTGGGGCCCGTGCACTGTTGGGCCTTATTGTTTTAGCAAGCGACCGTACCCTCGAAGCAGAGATGCGCCAGATTCAAATAGATGGCGTTGACTGGCTGCACGCTCGCATCCACAACGATGATGAGGTAACCCCCGAAACCCTTACCGCTATGAGAGACCGGCTACCCGAGGCCGCCGCTTTGCTCCCTCCAGGTTTCGCTTTTGATGCTCTGGGCTATGGCTGCACGTCGGCGTCCACGCTTATCGGTGAAGTAGCGGTCAGCCAGGCTTTGCAAAGCGTCCACCCAGAGGTGCCTTGCACCAATCCGGTATCGGCAGCCGTCGCTGCTTTTCGCTCGTTGAAGGCGCAACGCATTGCCATCGTTACCCCATACACCGCTGAAGTAACCGCACCGATCGTCAGTCTTTTCGAAAAAGAAGGCTTTGAGGTTTCTACTGTTGGATCTTTTTTGGAGCCTCTTGATTCTGTGGTGTGCCGCATCACCGAAGATTCCGTTGCCAGCGCCGTCGAACAAGTTGCCCAGCAAGCCCCCTGCGACGCAGTGTTTGTTTCTTGCACCAGCTTGCGCCTTTTCGGCGTAGTAAACCAGTTAGAGGAATCTCTCAACAAACCGGTGGTGTCCAGCAACTTGGCTTTGACCTGGCACCTGCTGCGCTTGGCGGGAATCAACGATGTTTTAGAAACCCACGGAATGTTGGGGCTCCAATCGCTGCTCTAGGCAGTAGATACTTCGTGCGCTAGGCCGGTGGTTACCTCGTAGACGTAGCCGCTGATTTGGTCTTTGTGCACCAAAAACGGGGTCTGCAACAAGCGCTGAATGGACTGGCGAACATCCACGTAGGGGTCGGCAAAGGATTCCAAAGCCCACAAAGGCTTCACCCCCAACTCGGCTTCTAACTCCGCTTTAAACTGGTCTTCGCTGACTTGTTGCATACCGCAGTCGGTGTGGTGAAGCACGATGATCTCTTGAGTCTTTAACAAGCGTTGCGACAGACACAGCGACCGGATGACGTCATCGGTGACCACTCCACCGGCGTTGCGAATAATATGCGCTTCACCGTTTTTGAGCCCCAAAATTTTGAAAATATCCATGCGCGAATCCATGCAGGTCACTACCGCTACATGTTTTTCCGGGGCGACTGAGAGCCCACCGTCGGTGAAATCTTCCGCAAAATGAGCGTTGTTTTGAGCGAGGTCGCGAGCAATGAGTTCCGGCACAAGAGTAAGCCTACGACACCAGCAGTCCAGCATGGGTCTCTTTCCTTTCACATTGCCAAAGAAATAAAACTCTTTGCCGATGTCTTACCCGTCCGCGGCCAATGAACTACTCTCCGTCCCATGACCAGCGAAAAGGATGGCCCTTTGCATCAACAGCGCAGCGAGACACGGCAAAGCGCCGACCAACGCACCACCGTTTACCCGGCTCGTTCAATAATCACCATGGACGAATCCTTGCCGCGGGCCAAAGCAGTAGCGGTCTCTGATGGCCGCATCGTGGCCGTGGGCCCCTTGGATGACGTAATTGAACAAGCCGGCACCGATTACCAGATTGATGAAAAGTTCGCCGATCGAGTGGTTTTGCCCGGCCTCATCGACCAACACCTGCACCCCATTCTTGCTGCAGCCACCTTAACTACCAAGGTCATTGCCCCCGAGCGTTGGGTGATGCCTCGCCTCACCTTTGACGCCGCCGATAGCCCTCAGGATTACCGGCGACTTCTTGGCCAGGCCCACCAAGACTTAGAACCCGGAGCATGGCTTTTTTTTGGGGATACCACAAAATGTGGCACGGTGACCTCCACCGTTCGGAACTTGATGAAATCTGTGGTGACCGTCCAGTAGCTATCTGGCAGCGCACCTGCCACGAATGGCACCTCAACACGGCGGCCTTGCAGGCCATCGGTGCCACTCCGGAAACCTTCCAAGGGCGAGGTTTCATGAGCGACCAAGTTGACTACGAGAAGGGTGGTCGACCATGCGTGTGCGGAAGAAGACGGTGTGCCCGTGATGCTGGTCGAGGTGCTCGTCGGGGGCATGGCTCTCGCCGAACTCGGCCGACGACTCGACTCCGAACATCGTGGGCGCCCCGGCCAGAATGCCGAGGATGGCCGTGCCGGAGCAGTCGATGAACTGCGATCCGACGATGCGCATCTCACGCCCTGACCGGGCGTGCCTCGCATCGACTGAGGCGATCGTCGCTCCTTCCATCACCAGGTCGTACACCTGATACTCGGTGAAGATCGTAACGTTGGGTTCCAACTGGAGTAACTGCAAGGCCTGCAGGTCACCCCCTGGCTTGCGAGCAATTGCCTCGGCAACCAGCGAACCTATCTCTCCCCGAGGGCCGATGCCGATCTCCGTACTGGCGTTGCCGCCGAGAACGGGACGATTCTGGAGCAGTGCCACGCGCAGACCGAGCCGGACGGCCGCCAGTGCGCCCACCGAACCCGTCACTCCCCCACCGACAACGACCACGTCGAATTCGCCGCCGAACGTCGGCTCCGCCGGCAGCCCGCGCCGCGTTCGACGCCAGGCCCGAGCGTCGGGTCCAGCCCCGTCCACCGGCTCGGAGCCAGTCCGGCTCAGATAAATGGCATCGCACCGACCCTCGAAGCCGGTCAGGTCATGCAGGACCACGTCGAGCGGCCCGGCCGTGAGTTGCATCGTGCCCGCAGGCTCCCAGCCCCAGTCGAGACCGTCGGCCCCAAACTCACGGTCCAGACGCTGACCTCCCACCGAGACTGCGAAGCGACCTGGGTGGTGAGAGGGGACCCAGTCCTTGGCCCTGACCCACACGTGGTACTCACCCGACTCGGCGAGCTCGATCGAGGTCCGGGCGTCGTCGACCGGCCGCCCCAACCCGTGGGCCAGCAGATAGGGCGACCCCATCTCGGTCTCAAACTGTGAATCCAGCGTCCAACCGCCAAAGTCGTTGAACTCTTCGGCCTCGATGAGGATCTCGTACTTGGCTTCGGTTGGAGTATCCGACGAATCCGCCATGGGTGGTTCTTTGTGGGGCTTGCGGGGGGGAGTTGGTTCAGAAACCAACCTGACCTAACCCTAAAGCGTTAGGTAATGGTGTCGGAGGGGGGACTTGAACCCCCACGCCCTTAACGGGCACAAGGTCCTTAACCTTGCGCGTCTGCCAATTCCGCCACTCCGACGTGACCTCAGTTCTTGCGAACCGGCGTCAGGTTACCAGCGACAAACGGCCCCAACACCAGCGCAACTAAGAAGCCGCACCGAGAGAACGGTGAAAGGTAAGCATGTCTTCGGTAAAAAGTTCGACCAAAGCCGGAGATCCATCAATATGGGCGCCTCGGCGACCAAAACCTTCAGCATTGGCGGCACGAAAGGCCACCAGGTCAGTCATTTCCCGATTCGTCAGACCGGTCATCGGGTCGATCATGGCCCCTTCTTCATCGAGGAAAACCGTCGGCGCAGCGGGGGCCACCGCCGCAACTACCATGCTCTCTAAAGGAACGGGCGGTCAACGTCTGGTGTAAACGCTCATCACAACAGACGCTGCACCAAAACCTTGGCCGAAACCCCGGCGACAAGAGCGGCAGTGACGGAGACCCATTGGCTTTCTAACAGTAGATCGAACCCAGCACCGGCGAACACCGCAGCAAAGAACGGAACCCAGCGGGTGAGCGTCCCATGAGACTCTTTCATGCTTGGCCACTTCAGCGAAACCCCATCAATAGGCCATATTCGCACGACCATGTACCCGGGAACCACCGCTCCGAGAACCACCACAGCCAAGAAAGTAATTCCCTCAAATTTAAACTGCCCCGCCGCCACCAAGGCAAGGGCCCAGAACGGCAAGAAGGCAATTGATCGTTTCATCTGTGGGGTTGGTTTCTGTGCCATCGTGGCCTCCGTTTCAGTTGCAGTGGGTCCCGGCGTAAATAAATACGCTGCCATACGACTTCACCTTTATACACCGATCGGTTATCCCAGCGATACAGGAATAGATAGTGAGGTACCACCCGAGTGCAACAAGAATCGGATACCAGAATCCGGTAATACCGAGCCAGGCCAGAGACTGCGCCGTGTTGGTGCAGATCATCCGGGTCTCCAACTTGTTGAAGTACACCGTTCCGGTAACCCACCCCCACGTAAATACAGGGTCAGCGATGATCGGATAGACGGCACTACTACCAGGGTGGATGTTGAGGGTGAGCGTGGTGCCTTCAAGTGAGTAATCGCTGGCCACAACCGAACCGCTCGCGTCATAGGCCCAAGGAGGCGGAATCGTCATATCAACTTCACCCATTGAATCGGTAATGCTAACTCCACCACCCTCGGAGAGGTTAATTTCCTGTTCGGCGGCCAAGGTGACTACGAAATCGTAGTTTGTTCGCTCATGGATGGATCCCAAGATGGTGATCATTCGTGCCCCGCCGCCGATTTGGGGTTGCACAATGACTGACGTGTCACGATACGCATTTCCGTAGGTCACGGTGCCGTTGGAGGAAACCGCCGCGTCGTCGGGGTTGCCCGGCACACCAATGTTGATTGATGCCCCATCGGGCCCGGTGAGTGTCACCCCAATTGTTGGATCATCTGGGATTTCCACTCCTCCATTGTCTGAAACGTACACCACCGCATTGCTCCCCGGGGCGTGGATGTCGACGCCATCGGCGATTGTCGCCTCGGTGGCATCTAGCAAGATGCCCAGTCCGGGGACGCTGGCTACTGCCGTGTCGATATCAAGGCTTCCGGGAGGTAACTCTTCGGCCAATGCTGATGTTGCAGCCATTGCAGAAAACAACGCAATCACTACCGCAACCGCAATTGTTTTTCCATAACTCAAACTCGACTCACCAAACTTCAACATAGGCTTCCATCTCTCTTTAGCAGATTAGAGATCCATCTCGTCCCACTGAATCATACTTGTTCTTAGATCTCAAGATTTGAGAAGCATTTTCACACTGCCAACCAGCGCAACTAAGAAGCCCCATCAAGCGATTGATGAAAGCGCAGCATGTCTTCAACAAAAAGTTCAGCAAAGGCCGGGGAACCACCAATATGGGCGCCTCGGCGACCAAAACCCGCAGCGTTGGCCGCACGAAAGGCCACCAGATCAGTCATTTCCTGGTCGACCAAACCGGTCATGGGGTCGATCATGGCCCCTTCTTGATCAAGAAACACCGTGGGCGCCCAAGGAGCCACCGCGGCATCGGCCAAGTTTTCTAAAGGAGTACTGCGGTCGAAACTATGATGAGCGCCCGCCACCATACGCATGCTTGCTGACCCCCCGGCGGCCCCTATGGCCTGCACATGCCCCTGCGCCTGCTGGGGAGAACACCATTCATCCAAACTCCCTGAAATGACCCGCACTTTGGTTCGCCCCACCTGGGGATTCAAAAACTGATGCCCGCACCACGGGTAGACGGCGTACACCCCCACGGGCCATACCTCGGGCCCGGCCACTTGATCCATAAAGCACCGAGTAGCCGCCGTGAGCACGGCAGAGCCACCTCGACTGTGCCCCTGCCAAGAAATCTTGGCCGGGTTAACTTCTGGGTGCTGGGCTAAAACTTGGTGGGCTCGCACCACATCAAAAGCGCTAGCGGCAAAAGAATACGCCGTTTGATTGGCCACCGTAGAAGTAACCGAACGTGCCCCGAAGGGGTCTAATACAAAAACCGAAAACCCGGCACCCACCATGGTCTCGGCATGAGCCAGAAGATTATCACCAACTCCAAGACTGCCCGGCACCATGAGGACCGAGGCTTGATCTTGGTTGTTCTGAGATGAAAAGAACAAACCATCTATAGCAAGTTCTGCACACCGTTGTGTTTGGGTAACGGCTTGATAATAGTTAACCGGGTTTGCACTGGGCACCACCAACCGACGACCCGTTACCCCATGGAAAACTAGTGTTTGTTCAGCAAAACGTCGCCAAGAATCCATCGGCAGAGTTTACAGACAACCAACGCCCCACCGAACCATGGCAAGAGCAGCAAAGACTAAAACTGCAACGAAAGCCCCACCGTAGTGAAGGCAAAAACCAGTGCCGTCACAATGGTAATGCGATCTAAGTTTTGCTCAACCACCGTCGAACCAGCAGTTTGGGCTCCCACACCGCCGCCAAACATGTCGGACAAACCGCCGCCTTTACCGCTGTGCAACAAGACGAGGAAGATTAAGCCCAAGCCAGAAGAGACCTGAAGGAAAATGGTGAGATAAAGCATCATGGGGTACAGGCTATCGGGGTCAGCGCCTTAGCCGACTAAGCGATAGTTGATGATACGAGAAAATTCGTCAGGGTCCAGCGCTGCTCCACCCACCAAAGCGCCATCAATATCTGGTTGACGCATCAAATCGGGTGCCGTAGCGGGCTTTACCGAACCCCCGTACTGAATGCGCACCGAATCTGCCGCATCTTTCCAACCGTCGGCCACTACCTGGCGGATCGCTGCACATACCGCCTGGGCATCTTCTGGCGTTGCTGTACGGCCCGTACCAATAGCCCAAATGGGTTCATAAGCAATAACCAAGCCCGCAACCTGTTCAGCTTTGAGGCCCGCCAAACCTGCTTTGATTTGCCCGGACACTTTGTCGGCCGTGCCCCCCGCTTCGCGTTCTTTGAGGGTTTCACCGCAACACAAAATAGGGGTCATCTCTGCTTTGAGGACCGCTTTTACTTTTTTGTTGACCTGCTGGTCGGTTTCGCCGAATAGTTCACGACGTTCCGAATGGCCCACAATCACCAGAGAAACGTTCATTTTGGCCAACATGGTGGGTGCCACCTCGCCGGTGAAGGCGCCCTTTTCTTCCCAATGGCAGTTCTGGGCCCCCAAAACAACAGGAATACGATCTGATTCCAAAACCGTCTGCACCGAACGCAAGTCAGTAAACGGTGGGTGGATAGAAACATCAACCGCTTCATAGTCGCCGGGGTTAATTAAGTAAGAAAGTTTCTGCACCATCTGAATCGCTTCAAAATGGTTGTGATGCATTTTCCAGTTACCGCTTATTAACGGTTTACGCTTCGACACTTCTGGCCTCCTGGCCTCTAGTTCTTGATTCTCAGATTTAAGAGTTTTGGGCATTCCGCAGGGCCACCAAGCCCGGCAAATCGCCGCTTTCGATTAATTCTAAGGCCGCTCCGCCGCCAGTAGAGACATGGCTCATTTGGTCGGCCACCCCAAACTGGCGGGCCGCCGCCGCGCTGTCGCCGCCCCCCACCACGGTAAAGCCTCGACACTCAGCAACTGCTTCGGCCACCGTTTGGGTGCCGGCAGCAAAACGAGGATCTTCAAAAACCCCCATGGGGCCATTCCATAAAACTGTTCGAGCGTTGGTGATGACGTCGCAGAAATCAACCGCCGTACCGGGGCCGATGTCTAACCCCATCCAGCCGTCGGGCAAGGACTTGCCCATTTGGCGTACCTCTCCCCCGGCTTCTGGATCGCCAATTTTGCCACCCGGGCCCAAAGCGGTGATATCCATCGGTAAGCGAATGTTGGCTCCGGAGTCCAACAAACGGCGACAAGTATCGATCATGTCTTCTTCCAGCAGCGAGGCCCCCACCGAGGCCCCCTGAGCGGCCAAGAAGGTAAAGCACATGCCGCCGCCAATAATTAACTCGTCGACCACCCCAAGCAGGGCCTCGATGACCCCAAGTTTGTCGCTCACCTTGGCGCCGCCCATAATGCCCACAAAGGGCCGTCGAGGCGAATTGCGTAGCCCACCAAGAACCTCTACCTCGCGTTGCAACAGGCGCCCAGCGGCCGAAGGGAGGTGCAACGGCGGGCCCACTATTGAGGCGTGCGTTCGATGCGATGCCCCAAACGCATCGTTGACATAGGCATCTTGGCCGGCCACCAACTCGGCCACAAAATCTGGGGCGTTGCTGGTTTCCCCAGGGTTAAAGCGCAGGTTCTCCAACAAGGCAACCCCAGGGAGTAACTTCGCCAGGCGCTGGCGAACCGGTTCCATGGAATAGGCCAGGTCGGGTTGGCCTTTGGGGCGCCCCAAATGGGAACAAGCCGTTACCGACGCCCCAGCATCCACGAGGTACTTCAGCGTGGGTAAGGCCGCTTTTATACGGAGATCATCGGTGATCTGCCCGCCACGAATGGGCACGTTGAAATCACAACGCACCAACACCCGGCGGCCCGACAGATCACCCAGATCTTCTAAAGACGGAACATCCATGAGGACTATTTACCGCGCTTGGCGCCCTTCTTGGCTGGAGCTTTTTTCGCTGCAGGCTTCTTCGCCGCCGCCTTCTTAACTGCAGGCGTCTTGGCTGCCGCTTTTTTGCCGGCCTTGGTTTTCTTGGTACGACGAGTGCCCACGATTTTGGTCAAATCCACCATGCGGGTGGAGTAGCCCATCTCGTTGTCATACCAACCCAGAACCTTCACCATGTTGCCGGTGGCCATGGTCATGTCCCCATCAATGGTGCACGATGCGGGGCGGCCCACGATGTCCGAAGACACCAACGGATCTTCGCTGTAATCCAATACCTTGGCTAAAGGCCCTTTTCGTGCGGCTTCCGCGAAAGCGGCATTGATTTGTTCTGCGGTGGCCGCCTTTTTCAGCGTGCCCACAAAGTCGGTAACCGAACCGTCAGGGATAGGGACCCGTAAAGAGATGCCGTCAAGTTTGCCCTTCATCTTGGGCATGACCAAAGCGGTAGCCCGCGCTGCCCCCGTAGAGGTAGGCACAATGTTTACCGCCGCTGCTCGTGCCCGACGCAGGTCGCTGTGCGGGCCATCCACAAGGCTTTGATCGCCGGTGTAGGCATGGGTAGTGGTCATGAAGCCTTGCACCACGCCGAATTTGTCGTCCAGTACCTTGATCATGGGGACGAAACAGTTGGTGGTACACGAGGCATTAGAGATCACATGATGCTTTGCTGGGTTGTAGCTATCGTCGTTGACCCCCACCACAAAGGTGGCATCACAGTCGCCAGAGGGAGCCGAAATAATAACTTTTTTGGCTCCGCCTTTGAGGTGTAAAGCCGCTTGATCACGAGCGGTAAAAAAGCCCGTGGATTCAATCACTACATCAACGTTTAACTCGCCCCACGGAATGTCTCCTGGGTTACGTTCAGAGAAGACACGAATCTTGTGGCCGTCGACCACAATGGAATCTTTGGTGGTGCGGATCTTGGCATCAAGGGTGCCGTGTACCGAATCATTGCCCAGCAAAAAGGCCAGCGTCTTTACAGAGCCCAAGTCGTTGACGGCCACGAACTCGAAGTCCGCCCCGCTGGCTCGAGCAGCCCGGAAGAAGTTACGGCCGATGCGGCCGAAGCCGTTGATGCCTACACGAATGGTCATAATATTTTTGCCTCCTGTGGCCTGGTGGCCACCAGCGTTGGTTGGTTCATTGCTACTCGCTTCTTGGGGTGCTCGCACCCCAAAACTCTGAGAGATTGGTCACACTAAAATCCTGCTTCGTCCCTTATTATCACCGGTTGATGTCGCGATGGGTGACCAACGGGTCAAAACTCTGCTTGCGAAGATGACTGACCACCGTTTCGGCGATGGCCACCGACCGATGATGGCCGCCGGTGCAGCCAAAAGCTAAGGAAAGAAACGACCGACCCTCAGCGACATAGGCCGGCAGCAACACGGCCAACATCCCGTACAAGTGCATCAAGAAGGGCTCGGTGAGGTCTTGGCCCTCCACAAAGTTTTGCACCGGTGCATCTAAACCGCTCAAGTTGCGGAGATCTTCTTCCCAATGCGGATTCGGCAAAAAACGACAGTCCAACACCATGTCGGCGTCTCGAGGAGCTCCATGTTTAAAACCAAAAGAGGTTACGGCGATACGCATCGGGTGGTCATGGGCTTGCCCGTAGAGAGCGTCGACTTTTTCTCGCAACTGATGCACATTGAGTTCAGAGGTGTCAATAACCAGATCAGAAATAGAACGCACGGGTTCCAAACTGCTGCGCTCGGCTTCGATAGCCCCTTCCAGCCCTGAATCAACACCAAAGGGATGCGGGCGGCGGGTGTTCTCGTAGCGGTGCACCAACACCTCAGTGGAACAATCCAAAAAGACTACTTGTAGCCCATTTACCGTGGAACGCAGTTCTTCAATAGCCTGCAGCGTTTCGCCTTGTTGACTATCGGGACGCAAAGTAAAAGCCACTCTTTCCCATGGAGTACCCGGGGCCCCAGCCAGGTCGGCCATTTTTACCAACAGATCGGCCGGCACGCGATCCATGACATACCATCCGAGATCGTCGAGGTCTTTAGCAAACTCTGAACGGCCTCCCCCCGATAACCCCGTAACTACCAGAACGTTGCTCATGGTTTGATGCTAGACGCTGTCGGTTCGTTCGGTGACCAACACCAATAAACGAGGGATAGCCGCCGCCGATCCGTACTGGCCGACCCGGCGCAAAAAGCCTTCCGGTGGGGCCGGTTCGTGCATGCGTTGCAGCATCAACCCGGCTTCGGCCAAGGCGTTGACGTAGCGACTTAAGGGCCGATGCACATAAGGCAAAAACACGTCTTTGTCTACTTCTTCCATTTCAATAGATTCACCAAGGTAAGCGCCAATACGCCAATACTGCTCGGGAGGTTCCATGATTTGGTCGTCCACCCAACCGCTGTCCGGGGTCTGAATGAGCGGATGGTTGAGGAAAAATAAGAACCGGCCTCCGGGGCGCAGCACTCGAGCCACCTCGGCTATGGCTTCATCTACCGACAAAATGTGTTCAAAAACTAGGCAGGCCACCACGGCATCAAAGCTTTGATCAGCAAAAGGCAGCCCGTCGGCCAAGGACCGCAAATACGCCGGGCTCCCACCACGGCGTTGCGCCTCAGTTACTTGGGCGTTGCTGGGGTCGACACCGACCACCTGCGAACCCTGTGCGGCCAGCAAACGGCTTATCTGCCCTTCGCCGGCGCCTAAATCTAGGACCTCTTCATAGCCCTCGAGCAAGGCGCTAGCTAACGGCAAAATTTGTTCCGTGTACTCTTCGTCGGCTCCCTCGGTAAAACCCTCTTGCCACCATTGGGCGTGTTTTTCCCAGGGGTCCAAACTGTTTACTCCGTTCATGACCACAGGTTGCCATGTTGTGCGAACAATTCCTTAGGATGGCTCGCCATGGCTGCTTTTCTTGCGTTAATTAGTGCGGGCCTTTTTGGAGCCGGCGACTTCATGGGCGGAGCAGCCGCACGAAAAACCGGGGTTTTCAGCGTTATCGCTACCTCTCATCTGGTGGGCTTCGTTTTGGTTTTGGGTTTGGTGCCCTTTATGGCTGACCAGTTTCTCTGGGTGGATTTAGGGCTGGGGGCAATAAGCGGCCTCTTTGGTTTGGTCGGAATATTTTTGATCTACCACAGTTTGAGCAGAGGCCCCATGACCGTGGTGGCACCGATTACTTCCGTGGCTGCGGCCATCATTCCGGTTTTTTGGGGGTTGGGCTTTGGCGAACACCTTTCGCCGCTTCACTTGCTGGGCATCGGCCTGGGGCTAGTGAGCATTCTTTTGATCTCTCGCCATACGCCAGAAAAGCAAAACTTGGCCCCCTTGCCTCCGTGGCTTATTACCGAATCGCTGCTGGCTGGCGTAAGTTTCGCCGGGTTCTTCATCGTTATTGACAACACTTCTGCCGCCACCGAGCCTTGGCCGTTGGTGGGCGCCCGTTTAGTTACCGTGACCTTTTTGGTAGTGGCGGCCTTCGGTCCTAAACGTTCGTTTTGGCCGGAGCGAGAAGTCACCGTCTTAGTGGTCGGCGCCGGGGTAGCCGATGTGGTGGCCAACGTGGCTTTCTTGATGGCTACCAACCGGGGGCTTTTGAGCCTGGTGGCGGTGTTGAGTTCGCTTTACCCCGCAGCCACCGTGTTGCTGGCTCGCTGGATACTTAAAGAAAGTCTTCAACGGATACAAGTCCTAGGGTTGTTCGGAGCGGTGGCCGCCAGCGCTCTCATCGCTTTGGGTTAGCGGTTCAACCCTCGGCGTGCATTTTGGCGTAAACCGCTTGCCCCACGGCATCGGGTAGCCAGGGCAAGGCCAGCAAATCCTCCAACGAAGTATTTTGGATTGACCGCACCCCGCCCAGTTCTTTAACCAGTTTTTTACGACGCTCGGGGCCTAAACCCGCGATGTCGTCGAGTACCGAACCGGTCATGCGTTTAGCGCGAAGCTGGCGGTGGTAGGTGACGGCAAAACGATGCGATTCGTCGCGTATGCGCTGCAGTAAAAAAAGCGCCTCGGAGGTTCTTGATAACAAAATTGGTGCCTTGCTTCCCGGGCGGTACACCTCTTCGAACTGTTTGGCCAGCGAAGCCACCGGTATTCGGTCGGCTAGGCCTAATTGCCCAACCACTCGTTGAGCCACCGACAACTGGCCTTTGCCGCCATCTACTAACAACAGTTGCGGCGGGTAAGCGAACCGGCCGGAGCGTTCAGTGACTGGAAGCTTCTCTTCTTCTAGGAAGGCCGTCAAACGGCGGGTTAACACTTCTTCCATGGCGGCGTAGTCATCGTTGCCTTCCACGTGGCGAATTTTAAAGCGGCGATACTCGTTTTTGTTAGGCAGACCATCTTCCATGACCACCATAGACCCCACGTAGTCGGTGCCTTGCAGATGACTCATGTCGTAGCACTCGATGCGCAACGGGGCAGCGGGCAAGTTGAGGGCTACTTGGAGTTCGTTTAAGGCTCGGGCCCGGCTGTTGTGGTCAGCGGCCCGTTTCATGCGGTGCCGGATGAACTCTTCTTCGGCATTGATGGTCACGGTTTTGAGGAGGTCTCGCTTGCCACCGCGCTGCGGTACCCGAAAGCCCACTGGTCCTTGCCGCTCGTTGCTGAGCCACTTTTCTAAAAGCTTTTGATCGGCGGGCATTTCGGCGACGTAAACCCAGCGGGGTACCCCTTGGGGCGGCTCATTTCGATAATGGCCGGCCACGATCTGTGCCAAAAGTTCTGGCTCTTTGAGGTCGGATACTCGGTCCACGATGGAACCTTTGCGCCCTACCACCCGGCCGTGACGAACGGTAAATACCTGCACCGCTACTTCGAGTTGGTCGCCCGCTACCGAAATCAGATCAAACGACTCGTTACCGGTGCCCACCATTTGTTGTTTTTCCGAGGCTCGCCGCACGCTGATCAAATGATCACGGTGCCGGGCCGCCGCTTCATATTCCTGACTTTGGGAAGCCGCATCCATCTGCCCCTGTAGGCGCACTTCGACTTCTTTGGTGTCGCCGCCGATAACCCGCATCAAGTCGCTAACCATGCCTTGGTATTCTTCACTACTGACCTCCCCCACGCATGGTCCAGAACATTTTTCAATATGAAACAACAAACACGGCCGCCCGGCTCGTTGATGCTCACGCAGTTTGGTGTCTGGGCAGGTACGCACCGGAAAAGTTTTTAACAAAAGGTCCAAGGTGTCTCGGATAGCCGCCGCTTGGCCGTAGGGGCCAAAATATCGGGACCCTTTACGGCGGCGCTCTCGCACCACCAAAGCTCGTGGCCACTCTTGGTCCACGGTGATAGCCAGATACGGGTAACTCTTGTCGTCTTTGAGATCAATGTTGAAACGCGGGTCGTGGGTTTTGATCAGGCTGAACTCCAACATGAGCGCTTCGAGTTCATTAGCTACTTGAATCCACTCCACGGTGGCCGCTTCATCCAGCATTTGGGCGGTACGGGCCGCCAGGCGATCCCGCCGCCCGAAATAACTATTTAAGCGGCTACGCAAACTCTTGGCTTTGCCGACGTAAAGAACCCGCCCATAAGGGTCCAAGAATTGGTACGAGCCCGGCGCATCGGGGATAGTGCCAGTGGGGGGACGCTCAACCATGCCTGCAGCGTAGATGCCGAAACGGCTTTTTGTCTCTCTTTGCTGCCCCATCATGGCTACCGAGGCGTACACTTCTGGGTGTCGGCTTGGTTTCCGGCAACATATCTGTTCCCAAGGCCGCCATACCCGTGGCGAGGCGTCCAAGCTGCCCCCACCGGCCATCAATTGGGAACTCCTACAAATGAGGTATCCATGCTTCAACTACAGCCTCCGCTTCCCGAGCGGTTCATTACTGACACCCCACTCAACGCGGCCCGCATCCAAGCAGCTAAAGAAACCTTGGGCGACCGGGTATTTATTTTGGGTCACCATTATCAACGAGACGAGGTCATGTGTTGGGCCGATGCTTCGGGTGATTCTTTTCGCCTTTCGCAACTTGCCCAGGAACACTCGGAAGCCGACTACATTGTTTTTTGTGGTGTGCATTTTATGGCCGAATCTGCCGACATTTTGACCAAAGATCATCAACAGGTGGTTTTGCCCGACCTGCGGGCCGGTTGCACCATGGCCGATATGGCCGACATCGACGAGGTGGAAGAAGCTTGGGAGGCCATTGCTCAGGTGACCGACATTGACCGGGTAGTACCCATTACCTATATGAACTCCACGGCCGCCATCAAGGCCTTTGTGGGCCAAAAAGGTGGAGCGGTCTGCACATCAAGCAATGCCCGAGCGGTGCTGGAGTGGGCTTTTCAACGAGGCGACCAGGTACTGTTTTTTCCTGACCAACATTTGGGCCGCAATACCGGGGTAGCCATGGGTTACTCCGTGGACGACATGGCGTTATGGGACCCCCGCCAAGAGTGTGGTGGGCTTTCGGAAGCAGCGGTTAAGGACAGCACTTTTCTTTTGTGGAAAGGGTTCTGCTCAGTACACCTACGTTTTACTCCCCAAAACCTTTTGAATTTTCGGGCGGAACACCCCAATGCCACCATCATCGTGCACCCCGAATGCGAACACGCAACCGTCCTTTTGGCCGATGCCGTGGGCTCTACCGATGCCATCATTCGCTACGTGGAGGCCCAACCGGCCGGTGCGATCATTGGTATCGGCACCGAGGTGCATTTGGTGAGCCGCTTGGCCAGCCAACACCCCGATAAAACCATTGTCTGCCTTGACCCAGACCTTTGCCCGTGCGCCACCATGAACCGTATCGACGCCAGCCACCTGGCCTGGGTTCTGGAAGGCCTCGTAGAGGGCCGGGTAGAAAACCAAATCTCCGTGGATGCCGAAACTCAAGTGTGGGCCAAAGTAGCCCTCAACCGCATGCTGGAAATCACCTAGCGCCCGTCATGCACCTCTGAGACCATATGACGGGGGCTAAAACAGTTCTTTAAGAAAGCGGCCGGTGTAGCTCTTTTTTACTTGGGCGACATCTTCGGGTGTGCCGGTGGCCACCACGGTTCCTCCGCCCACACCGCCTTCCGGGCCCAAATCAATGACCCAGTCGGCTGTTTTTACTACGTCCAGATTGTGTTCAATAACAATCACCGTATTGCCTTGCTCTACGAGGCGATTTAAAACCCCCAGCAACTTGCGCACGTCCTCAAAATGCAGCCCGGTGGTGGGTTCATCCAAGATGTACATCGTGTGACCGGTAGAACGTTTCGCTAACTCGCTGGCCAACTTAACGCGCTGCGCTTCGCCACCCGACAAGGTCGGGGCAGGCTGCCCAAGACGTATATACCCCAGGCCCACATCGACCAAGGTTTGCATGTGGCGCACGATGGGTGGTTGGCGGTCAAAAAACTCTAAGGCTTCTTCGCAAGACATGGCCAAAATGTCGGCCACGGTACGACCCTTGAACTCGATGTCTAAGGTATCACGGTTATAACGCTTGCCCTTGCACACTTCGCAGGGCACATAGACATCGGGCAAAAAGTGCATTTCAATTTTGAGCGTGCCGTCGCCCGAACAGGCCTCGCAGCGGCCGCCCTTTACGTTGAAGCTAAAGCGCCCCGGTTGGTAGCCCCGCACCCGCGACTCTTCGGTTTTGGCAAACAACTTCCGTACGTGGTCGAACACCCCGGTATAGGTGGCCGCATTAGAGCGCGGCGTACGCCCAATAGGTGCCTGATCAATGTTGATGACCTTGTCCACGGCCTCAGCGCCCAGTAGCCCTTTGTGTAAGCCCGGCGGCACTTTTGATTTATAGACCGACTGCATCAATGACTTATGCAAAATCTCGTTAACCAGGGTGGACTTGCCCGACCCGGAAACGCCGGTTACCGCCACCAACGCCCCCAACGGAAAAGCCACATCAAGGTTTTGTAAATTGTTTTCTCGTGCCCCCTGCACGGTCAAGAATTCTCCGTTACCAGGGCGACGCTGTTCTGGAATAGCAATTGATTTACGCCCCGACAAATACTGGCCGGTGACCGAGTTTTTGGAGCGCAGCAGGCCCTTGACCGTGCCTTCAAAAACCACTGCCCCGCCGTGCTCACCGGCACCCGGGCCAATATCGACCACATGGTCGGCTTGCAAAATGGTTTCTTCATCGTGTTCCACCACGATCACCGTGTTACCCAGATTCCGTAGACGCACCAAGGTTTCAATCAGTCGCTGGTTATCTCGTTGATGCAAACCGATGGAGGGTTCGTCGAGCACATACAGCACACCCACCAACCCGGAACCAATTTGTGAAGCCAAACGAATGCGTTGTGCCTCTCCCCCGGCCAAGGTGGCCGCCGAGCGAGAAAGCGACAGGTAGTCCAGGCCCACGTCGAGTAAGAAACCCAAACGAGCATTTACCTCTTTTAAAACCGGTTCGGCCACGATGAGGTCTCGGTCGCTTAACTCCAGGCTTTCTAACGCTTGGGTAGCTTCCCCAATGGGCAGGGCACAAATGTCATGTAAGTTTTTGCCCCCGATGGTCACGGCCAGCGACAAGGGGTTCAACCGTGCTCCCTGACACTTTGGGCACGGAACCTGACGCATGTACCCTTCGATCTGATCCCGTTGGGCGTCACTTTCCGACTCTCGATGGCGGCGTCGTAGTTGAGGCATTACCCCTTCGAAGTGGGCGGAATACACCCGAGTGCGACCAAAACGATTTTTGTAACGCACCTGAATACGTTCTTTTAGCCCACCATCCAACAACATTTTCTGCGTTTTAGCCGGCAGCTTTTGCCAAGGAGTGGCCATGTCGATCCCTTGGTCTTCCGCCACCGATTCAATCAATCGAGCGAAATAACGGTTGCGGCCACCCGACCACGGGGCAATAGCACCCTCGCCCAAACTCAACTCAGGGTTGGGCACCACCAACTGCGAGTCAACTTCAAAAACCGACCCCAAACCATCACAATGCGAACAAGCCCCGTACGGGCTATTGAACGAGAAGTTTCTGGGCGCCAACTCTTCGAAAGATTTTCCGTCGCTGGGCCGCGAAAGGTGCTGACTGAAAACGATGCGAGTCGGCTCTTCGTCGTCGCTCCGGGGCACGATCTGAATTTCTGCTACCCCCTCGGCCAAAGCCAAAGCGGTCTCCATTGATTCAGTCAACCGTTGACCGATGCCCTCGCGCAGAACCAGACGGTCCACCACCACCTCAATGGTGTGCATCTCGTAGCGTGCTAGATCAACCTCGTCGCCCAGGCCATGGTCTTGGCCGTCCACAATGGCTCGGCTGAAACCTTGGCTGGCCAAATCTTCTAACAAAGTGTCATAGGTGCCTTTACGCCCCCGTACCACGGGCGCCAACACCTGAAATCGGGTGCCTTCTTCCATTTCCAGTACTCGGTCCACAATTTGTTGCGGGGTTTGGCGCACCAAACGTTCCCCGGTTTCTGGGTCGTGGGGCACACCGATACGAGCAAACAACAAGCGGAGATAGTCGTAGACCTCGGTGATGGTTCCTACCGTGGAACGTGGGTTACGTGACGCACTTTTTTGGTCTATGGAAATAGCGGGAGAAAGCCCTTCGATAAAGTCCACATCTGGTTTATCCATTTGCCCCAAAAACTGGCGAGCATAAGCCGACAGAGACTCCACATAACGGCGTTGCCCCTCAGCATAAATGGTGTCAAAGGCCAACGAAGATTTACCCGAACCCGAAATGCCGGTAAAAACGATCAGCTGATCCCGCGGCAAATCAATATCAACATTGCGTAAGTTATGTTCACGAGCCCCGCGGACTACCAAGTGTTCTGACATTGCCGGGAGTCTAACGATGCTCGCTCAGGTCACGCAGTTCGCGTTGCATCTCGCGTATTTCGTCTCGCAACCGGGCCGCGTATTCAAAGCGAAGATCCCCGGCCGCTTCGTTCATTTCTTCTTCCAGAGTGTGCACCAAACGAGATAAATCTTCGTGGGGCATTTCGCTGAGCCCCTCCACCAGTTTTTTGGTGCGGCGCTTACGCCCTTCCGGCATGGGGGCTTCTTTAGAGGGGCGCAGCATCTCTAAAATATCGGTCACCGCTTTACGAATGGTCTGCGGGTTAATTCCGTGTTCTTTGTTGTACTCCTGCTGAAGTTTTCGACGGCGCATGGTTTCCGAAATGGCTTTCTGCATGGAAGCAGTGACCTTGTCGGCGTACATCACCACCTGGCCGTCCACGTTGCGGGCCGCCCGGCCGATGGTCTGCACCAGCGAGGTTTCGCTGCGCAAAAATCCTTCTTTGTCAGCATCCAAAATAGCGACCAGTGAAACCTCCGGCAGGTCTAGCCCTTCCCGGAGCAAGTTGATGCCCACCAGCACATCGAACTCCCCCAAACGTAGGTCGCGAAGAATCTCGATACGTTCCAAAGTGTCAACGTCGCTATGCAGGTAACGCACCCGCGCCCCGTTTTCTAGCAAGTAGTCGGTGAGGTCTTCCGCCATTTTTTTCGTCAAGGTGGTAACCAACACCCGTTGGTCTTTAACTACCCGGTCGGCGATTAAGGCCTGCAGATCATCTATCTGCCCGGACGTGGGTTTGACGATGACCTCGGGGTCTACCAAGCCCGTGGGGCGCACAATTTGTTCAACAACGTTGCTGCTATTTTCTAACTCCCAGGGGCCGGGGGTGGCGGAAAGGAACACCACTTGGCCTACCCGTTCCATGAACTCTTCAAAGCGCAAAGGACGGTTGTCGGCCGCCGACGGCAAGCGAAAACCGTGTTCGATCAGGGTTGCTTTGCGGCTGCGGTCGCCGTGATATTGGCCATTGAGTTGCGGCACCGCCACGTGCGATTCGTCGAGGACTACTAAAAAATCATCGGGGAAATAATCCAACAACGTGTAGGGCCGCTCCCCGGCGCGGCGTCCATCTATGGGGGCGCTGTAGTTTTCTACTCCGCTGCAGAATCCCACTTCGCCCAACATTTCAAGGTCGTGTTCGGTACGCATACGCAGACGCTGGGCTTCTAACAACTTGCCTTCTTTTTCAAAAAAGGCCAAACGTTCTTGCAACTCGACTTCGATGGATGCCATTGCCCGAGCCAAGACCACCGAATCAGCGGCGTAATGCGTGGCCGGGAACACCACCAGATCGGTGAGTTCCTGCAAATGTTCGCCGGTCAACGGGTCAACTTCAGTAATGCTTTCAATTTCGTCGCCGAAAAGCGAAATACGAAACGCAGACTGTTCGTACGAGGGGTGGATTTCCATGGTGTCGCCTTTGACCCGAAACTTGCCTCGGCCCAGCACCATGTCGTTGCGTTCATACTGCATCTCAATAAGCCGCCGCAGTGCCGACCGTTGATTGATTTCTTCACCAACCGCTAAGACCAAAAGGTTGTCACGATAGAACTCGGGGTTCCCCAACCCATAGATGCACGACACCGAGGCCACCACGATGGTGTCTCGCCGGGTCAGCAAGGACGCTGTAGTGGCGTGGCGGAGGCGTTCAATCTCATCGTTTACCGACGAGTCCTTTTCGATAAAAGTGTCCGAGGTAGGCATGTAAGCCTCGGGTTGGTAGTAGTCGTAGTAGGAGACGAAATACTCCACCCGGTTGTCGGGAAAGAACGAGCGCAATTCGTTTGCCAACTGGGCAGCCAACGCTTTGTTGGGGGCAATCACCAAAGTAGGCCGCTGAACTTTTTCAATGGTCCAAGCAATGGTGGCGCTTTTACCGCTCCCGGTGATGCCTAACAAGGTTTGAAAACGTTCGCCGCCTTCGATGCCTTCAGCCAAAGCAGAAATGGCCGCTGGTTGATCCCCGGCGGGTGAGAACGGGGCCTCTACGCGAAATGGTGTGCTCATGAATCGAGGCTCTGGATCCACTCCCAAGCAGCATCTACTTGCTGCGCCAAAAAAACTTGATCGCCGCAGTTGTCAATGACGAACCCTGCTTTTTCTTTGCGCTGTTCGCGTGAGGCTTGGTTGGCCACTCGGTTGCGGGCATCCTCTTCGCTAAAGCCCCGGTATTTCATCAAGCGCTCAACAGCGATCTCTGGGTCGACGTCTACCACCAACACATGGGTCAGGTCGTCGTGGCCGGATTCCACCAGAAGAGGGATGTCCAAAATGATAGGGGCCTTACCCGACGCATGTTCGGCTCGCTGGGTAGCCATTTCTTGGCGCACCGCAGGGTGCACCAAGTCGTTAAGCGCCGCTAATTCGTCTTGGTCGTTGAAGACAATGTCGGCCAAAGCCGGGCGATTTATAGCCCCGTGTTGGTCCAAGATTTTTGTGCCCCAACGGTCCACCATGGACTGGTAAACCGTTTGGCCTGGTTCTTGCAGTTTGCGAACGATGGCGTCGGCATCTACCAAAACCGCTCCGCGCTCTATGAGCAAGAGGGCTACCGTAGATTTTCCCGAACCTATGCCACCGGTCAGTCCGATCTCAAGCACGGCCTGAGGTTGGACTGGGGCAGTCATGCGTAGCTCAGGCTTGAGCTGGATCCTCGTCGGCTTCGCCGGTTTCTTCAACCGCCGCTTCCTCAGATGCTTCAACCTCGGCAGGTTCTTCTGCAGGTGCCTCTTCTGTAGCTTCTACAGTTTCAGCGGCCTCGGCAGGTTCTTCTGCAGGTGCCTCTTCTACTGCTTCTACAGTCTCGGCGGGTTCTTCTGCGGGAGCTTCTTCTGCAGCTTCAGCGGCCGGAGTTTCCTCGGCAGCTTCCGTGGTTTCAGCGTAAAGCTCAGCCCAGGCTTCTTGGCCTTCGGAGTCTTCGTTACCAACGAAGTTTCCTTCATCATCGTAGGCGTGCTCGCCGAAGTGCTCTTGGTATTCGGCAGCTACCGTTCCGCCTTCTGCGGCTTGTTTAATAGACAAGCTGATGCGTCGACGTTGGAGGTCCAAGTCGATGATCTTGACCCAGAGTTCTTCGCCCGGGGTAACTACTTGTTCGGGAAGGTCAACGTGGTGGGCAGACATTTCCGAAATGTGCACCAATCCTTCGATGCCGTCGCCGACCTGAACAAATGACCCGAAGGGCACCAACTTGGTAACCCGGCCATAAACCAACTCACCGGTTTGGTGAGCGGTAGCAAACTCTTGCCATGGGTCAGCCTGCGTGGCTTTCAACGACAAGCTGATGCGCTCACGACTGAGGTCAATGTCCAGTACCTGAACTTCTACTTCGTCGCCCACGGCAACTACTGCACTGGGGTGGTCTACGTGCTTCCAAGAAAGTTCAGACACATGGATCAAACCGTCCATGCCGCCCAAGTCTACGAAGGCACCAAAGTTGACCACGCTGGAGATAACTCCCTTACGGTTTTCCCCAGGACGCAAGTCATGCAGGAACTCTTCGCGTTGTTCTTTGTGGCTCTCTTCAAGCCATCCACGACGAGAAAGCACTACGTTGTTGCGGTTTTTGTCCAACTCGATGATCTTGGCTTCTATGGTTTGGCCAATGTAGGGCTGCAGGTCACGTACTCGACGCAACTCCACCAGCGAGGCGGGTAAGAAGCCTCGCAAGCCGATGTCCACGATGAGGCCACCCTTGACCACTTCGATAACCGAACCAGAAACGGTGCCGTTGGCTTCTTTAACTTCTTCAATTTGGCCCCAAGCACGTTCGTACTGGGCACGTTTCTTAGAGAGAACTAAGCGGCCTTCTTTGTCTTCCAAAGTGACGATAACTGCTTCGATTTTTTCGCCCATGGAAACTATTTCGGACGGGTCAACCCCGTTGCGAATGGACAGCTCACGAGGAGGAATAACCCCTTCGGATTTGTAGCCAATGTCCAACAGGACTTCGTCTTTATCGACTCGGACTACGGTGCCCTCAACGAGTTGGCCGGGAACAACGTCCACCATGGTGGCGGAGTAGGCCTCTTCAATGCTCAAGCTGCCTAAGTCGTTGTCAACAATTTGACGGGGGATGTACTCACCGCTCTCATCGAAACTCCCCATGGGTGGGGAAATAAGGGCGGGATCGGTAGGGGTTTGGTCGGACACGTTCTTCTCGTCGGATAGGAAATAGGTGGAAATTGCTTCCGCACCGGTGGCACGGACCTAATGAGCCTACCGTTTCCCTGCTTTTTCCCTGCTTTTTCTGAACTATTTACCCGCCGGGCGTTGGGCCAGCAACAAGTACTCTGCATGGCCTGTATCAGGCGCTCGCTTACGGTAGTCCCCGGGAGTCACCGACCAAATATCTTCCACCAGCAGCCCGGCCCGATCCGCTAACAAACGCAGTTCGCGTGGGGTGAAACACGTAGTCCACAGGTCGGTCTCTACCTCATCCCCAAACGGGTTACGAATCGTTGTTTTTTCATGATTTACCCCTGACTCAGCATCAAAGGTGTCAGAGTTTTCGAGAAAACGAACCTGAAAATAGGCGGAGAAAGCACTGGCCGCCAGTCGGCCTTCTGGCTTAAGGGCCTGAGCCATGCGCTCCAAAATCACTCCGTCGGGGTCCAGAACCTCTTGGTTGCTGCCCGGCCCCCTGGCCAAGCCGAAGGCGCCTTGACAGAGCGAGATCACCGCATCAAATTCTTGATCAAAAACCATTTCCCGAGCATCTCCACAAACAAACGTTACTTTAGGGTCTGCTTCCGCCTGAGCGAGTTCAATAAAGGTCGAAGAAATATCCAGACCGGTCACTCGATACCCCCGTCGTGCCAGTTCGTGAGCGTGCCGCCCCGGGCCGCAACCCACATCTAAAACATGGTCGCCCGGTTTTAACGCCAAAGCTTTTTCTAAGGCATCTACTTCTTGTTTCGTCCCATAAGTAAACGAATAACGCAAATATGCGGGCCCTAAATGGTCGGCGACTTCTTCAAACCAGTGGCCCGGTTTACCCTTTGGCATCGGCCCAGGTGGCTCCTAATGCCACATCTACCGTCAACTCAACATCGAGGTCAAAAGCGTTCCCCATTATTTCGGGTACGAAAGCCAAGGCTGCTTCTTCTTCGTCGGCCGGCACTTCTAAAATCACTTCGTCATGTACTTGCAAAATAAGCCGGCTGGCTAAATTTTCTTGCTCTAAATATTGATCAATGCCGATCAAAGCCACTTTGAAAATGTCGGCCGCTAAACCCTGAATCCCCGAGTTCATGGCCTGGCGCTCCCCTGCTTGGCGCACATTAAATTGCGAAGCCGAAAGTTCTGGAATGCGACGCCGACGGCCAAACAACGTTTCGGTGTAACCCTTTTGGCGGGCCTCCTCAATGGTTCGACCCATGTAGTCCTGTATCGCCGGGAAAGCGCCAAAAAAGGCTTCTAAAATTTCTGTTGCTTCGCCCACCGGAATGTCTAAACGTTGAGAGAGCCCGTAAGCCTCCATGCCGTAGGCCAAACCATAAGAAACCATTTTGGCTCGAGACCGGAGTTCGTAAGTCACCTCAGAAGGCTCCAAATGCCAGACTTGAGCCGCTACTGCAGAGTGCACGTCGTTCCCGGCGGTAAAAGCGGCAATCAGTCCGGGGTCTTGGGCCAAGTGGGCAATGCAGCGCAATTCAATCTGGTTGTAGTCGGCCACCAAAAGTTGGCAGCCTGCGGCCGGCACAAAAGCTCGACGAAATGCTCGCCCGGCCTCGGTGCGTACCGGAATGTTATGCAAGTTTGGGGCATCAGAACTTAGCCGCCCGGTGCGAGCCACCGTTTGGTTAAAAGAAGCGCGAATACGGTCCCCGGGGCCTACTTCGGCCAGCAAACCCTCGCCGTAAGTTGAGCGGAGTTTTTCTACTTCCCGGTAGGCCAGCAGATGTTCAACCATGGGGTGCTCGTTGCGTAAACGTTCCAGCGTTGCCGCATTGGTCGAAAAACCGGTTTTCGTTTTCTTTCCGGGCGTTAACCCGAGTTTGTCAAACAAAATCACTTGGAGTTGTTTTGGAGAGTTCACGTTGAACTCTTCGCCGGCTGCTTTGTGAATGGTGGCTCGCAGGCGCACGCATTCTGCGGTGAGGTGATCCCGCAAACGAGTCAGTTCTTCAACGTCCACCCCGACACCAATCTCTTCCATTTTTACGAGGACCCGCACCAAGGGAATCTCAATAGTCTCGTTGAGTTGGCAAAGGTTTTGCGCCACCAGAGTTTCCGCCAGAGGGTCGACCAATTGCGCAACGGCGGCCGCCCGATACCCGGCCATTTCTCCGCTATCCGTAGTGTCTCCTCCCAAGTCCAGTTGGCCGTCGGGGACCCCCAATTCGGGGATTGTTCCCCCCGTGTAGCGCCCAAAAAGGCTCGGTAAATCTGTTTTGCTATCGGCGGGGTCCAGCAGGTAAGCCGCCAACTCGGTATCTATCTGCAGGCGGAGTGGATCCACCCCAAAGCGACGCAACAAGGCCACGGTGGCTTTGGCTCGGTGGGTCGCTATTCCTGAACCTTCGGGGCCCAAAATCTTCCCTAAGGCTTCAACTACCGCTGAGTCGTTGAGGGCCGCGGCGCTTATCCACCAGGCTTCTCTTTTTTCGGGAGTTCCCGGCAAAGAAAGAGCGAAACCATCTTCTGGCTGGTCGCTCAGACCCAAACCTAAGATGCATTCGGCGGTAGCGTTTTTTTCAAGAGCGGCCAAGTCTTTCGCTCCGCTTACTTGATGCACGGTCACGGCCAGTTCTCCCCCGCTGGGTCCGGCTTCTTCGTCATCGTCGACCCCGAAGTCGGTACCCAATAACGGCCCCAACCGTTGGCGTGCCGTGCTCAACTCCAGTGCATCGAACAAAGCATTTGCTTGGTCCACCTGCACCGGGCCTCGAGCAAGGTCATCCACGGTAAGGCCCAGCGGCACGTCACGTACCAAAACCATCATCTCTTCATTGAGTAAAGCCAGCGACTCATTCTCTTCTAAATTTTGCCGCAACTTTGGTGTTTGCTCTTCGCTGGCCGCAAAAATGCCCGCCAACCCTCCATAGGCGTTAATGAGTTTGGCTGCAGTTTTTTCACCGACTCCCGGGACCCCCGGCAAGTTGTCTGAGGTATCGCCTCGCAAAGCGGCGTAGGCCACATAGTCCCGAGGGTGCACCCCGGTGCGTTCCAAAATACCTGCTTCGTCGTAAAGGGCATAGTCAGAAACCCCCCGCTTGTTGTACAAGACCCTCACCAAAGGGTCCTCTACCAGCTGATAACTGTCACGATCACCGGTCACGATCATCACTTCTTGACCGGCGTCTCGAGCCACGGTGGCCAAGGTGGCCAAAACATCGTCGGCCTCAAAACCCTTTGCATCTACCACCACAAAACCTAAAGCCTCTACCAACTCACGCACCAAGGCCAGTTGTTCATACAAAATATCGGGCTGCTTTTCACGGTTGGCTTTGTAGGAGTCCAGCCGCTGATGGCGAAAAGTAGGGTCAGGAAGATCAAAAGCCACGGCAATGCCGTCCGGCTGGTGGTCTCTCAGCAATGCGGTAAGCATGGCGGTAAAGCCGTATACCGCATTGGTCACCTGGCCCGAAGCGGTCGCCATATCGGTCGGCAAGGCAAAGAACGCCCGATAGGTCAACGAGTTTCCATCGATGAGCATGAGGCCAGACACGAGGCGACCTTACCTTTTCTCGATGGTCACGAAGTAGCAGGCGGCGAGGTTTGTGCCAGTATTTCGTTAGCCACCTCCAGCATGGAACGTCGCCCCGACATTGCTTCTTTTTGGATAAAACCGTAAGCATCTGCTTCGCTTAGTCCGTTTTCATCCATTAGGCGGCCTTTTGCACGGTCGAGAACCTTGCGGGCCGCTAAGCGCTCCGCCAAGGTATGGGCTTGGTCGGTCAATGCTCGCATTTCTTGGTGTCGGGCTCGAGCCACTTCGACTGCGGGGATCAAATCGGATCGTTGAAAGGGTTTGACCAGGTAAGCCAATGCGCCGGCGGCCACTGCTCGGTCGATGAGATCTTTTTGGCTAAAGGCCGTCAAGATTACTACTGCGGTGTCGTGAGATGCCGAAATTTGCCGGGCCACTTCAATCCCGTCAAGCCCCGGCATTTTGATATCTAAAATCACTACATCTGGGTTGTGCTGGGCCACCAGGTCGAGAGCAACATCGCCCCGACCGGTATCGCCGACCACCTCGTAGCCCTCGTCTTGCAAGGTTTCTTTCAGGTCCAAACGGATGATCGCTTCATCTTCGGCCAACACCACACGAACCAACTCAGACATCGGACCCCTCGGCCAGCACGGCGATTTGATCCAACAACTCATCTTGTTGCATTTCTAGTTCGGCTATTTCGTTACTCAGCAACGTGTGGTGGCGGTACATGGCACGAGCCTGTTGGTCCGAACCTCTCCGCTCCCGGTCGGCCAGAGCGGTTTCGGACACTAAAGAACGAACCCGAGCATCGTCGGCCTCGTTTTTTAGATGACGCAGTTGTTCATCGGCAATGGAAAGTTCCATCCGTTGGCGGCGCAAGAGCGCTCCAATACTTTTGAGTCGACGTTCTAACAACTTGCGATTCATAACCCTCCGGAGAAAATGCCAAAGAAGAAGTTTCCTTCTTCTCATAAAACTCGTGGTGCCCGGGGAGGGACTTGAACCCTCACGACCTTGCGGCCAAAGGATTTTGAATCCTTCGCGTCTGCCAATTCCGCCACCCGGGCAGGGAACCGTGGACGGGAGCCTACCGTCATCAGACGCAGCATCAGACCCTCATTCCCCCATTCTCGTTTTGAACGACTACCGTAGTTGCATCATCGTTTACGCGCCGCTGGCCACCACTGAGGAGACCCCCCCCAGATGATTGTTTTTACCTATTCTGGGCAAGGATCCCAAAAGCCCGCCATGGGCGCCCCGTGGGTAGATCACCCTTCTTGGGAATTGGTTGAAGAAGCGGCCAGCATCGCCCAACGAGACGTTGCTCACCTTTTGCTCCACGCCTCGGCAGAAGAGTTACAAGAAACACATAATGCCCAACTGGCCACCTACCTCATGTCCATGATGGTCCTCGATGCCGTAGAGCGGGTAGGCGTTGATGCCGTCGGCCACGCCGGGCACAGTTTGGGAGAATTCAGCGCCCTTACGGCGAGCGGCGCTTTGGACTTCGCCGATGGAGTGCGTTTAGTAATCGAGCGCGGCGAAGCCATGCGGCAAGCCATCGAAGACCAAGAGGGCTCTATGGCCGTGGTTCTTGGCCTCAAAGATGCCCCCGTTGAAGAAGCCTGTGCGGCAGTCGACGAACCAGTTTGGGTAGCCAACTACAACGCCCCCGGCCAAGTAGTTATCGCCGGCAGCCCATCCGGGGTGGCGGCCGCCGGGCAAGAAGCAAAAGATCGTGGAGCAAAACGGATCACCCCGCTTGCCGTGGCCGGAGCGTTTCATACCCCGCTCATGGATGGCGCTCGCCAGCGTCTTTCTGCTGCTATTGACAACACCGAGATTCGCCCACCGGAAGGAACAGTGGTGGCCAATGTGGACGCCACCGCCCATCAAAGCCCCGAAACTTGGCGGGTCTTAATGAACGCTCAACTCTGTAGCCCGGTGCGTTGGCATCAAAGTTTGGCCACCTTAGAGAGCGCCGGGTTCACCACCTTTATCGAACTAGGCCCGGGGACCGTGCTTACCGGCCTAGTAAAACGCACTATCAAAGAAGCCACCCGTCATTCGGTAAACACCCCCGACCATCTCGACTTGCTGCTCGAAGCCTTGGCGGGGCCCCAGTCTTCAAGCAGCGAGCAAGAAGGCGAGCATCTCTACGCCACCGAACGATTGGTGGTCAGCCCCGCCGCCGGGGTCTTTACTCCAGTTTCTGGGCGAGAGCTTGGATCACCAGTCCAAGCCGGTGACCTTTTGGGACACGTCGGGCAAGAAGAAGTGCGTTCTTCGTTCGCCGGAAAGCTACAAGGCTGGTTGGCCGTCGATACCGAACGTGTCTCAGCTAGTCAACCCATCGCTTGGCTCATTGTTGAGCAATGAGCATTACCGAGGAGAACTCCATGAATCAAGACTCAACCCCCGCTGAAGGTTCACGCGTCGTTTTGGTGACCGGCGGCAACCGAGGCATCGGCCTGGCCTGTGCTCAAGCTTTTGCCGCCCAAGGGCACCAGGTGGCCGTGACCTGTCGAGGTGAAGCCCCGCCAGAGGTTACCGACGCCGGTTTGCTCGCCGTAAGTTGCGACATCACCGACACCGAGCAGATCGACGCCGCTTTTGCGGAAATTGAAGAAAAACTCGGCCCGGTAGAAATTTTGGTGGCCAACGCGGGTATCACCCGAGACGGTCTGGTGTTGCGCATGTCCGACGACGATTTTTCTTCAGTTATTGACACCAACCTGACCGGCAACTTTAAGGTGGCTCGCCGTGCCGTTAAAGGCATGATGAAAAAACGCTGGGGCCGTATTGTTTTTGTTTCTTCTATCGCCGGCCGCATCGGACAAACGGGGCAAGCCAACTATGCAGCATCAAAAGCAGGGTTAGTGGGTTTAGGGCGTTCTCTGGCCAAAGAGTTTGCGAGCCGCAACATCACCGTCAACGTGGTGGCTCCGGGGCCTATTTTGACCGACATGCTGTCGGCCCTGCCCGAGGAGCAACAAGATGCTTACGCCGAAGCGGTGCCTTTGAAACGCCTCGGCCTACCTCAAGAGGTGGCTGATGTGGTAGCTTTTTTGGCCTCCGATGCTGCCGGCTACGTCACCGGAGCCGTTTTACCGGTTGATGGCGGGTTGTTCATGGGTTAGGTCTGTGCCTGGTGACCATTTTTTGGAACAAAAAAAGGTTTAAGCACCGAATTGCCCCACTACAGTACTGACCGTTCCCTAACATTATTGAACTGGAGAAACCGGTGAGCGAAGAAAACTTTGAACGATTTACTAAATGTGCCGTGGAGGTCCTTGCCGTGGATGCCGCACAAATCACTAAGGAAGCCAGCTTCGCTGACGACCTAGACGCCGACAGCTTGGACTTAGTCGAGTTGGTCATGGCTTTGGAAGAAGAATTTGACGTAACCGTCGAAGAGGACGAATTAGAAGGCATTGCCACCATTGGCGGCGCCTTCGACCTCATTACCGGCAAGCTCTAATGACCCGGAGGCGAGTGGCCGTTACCGGCCTCGGCGTTATCGCCTCTTGTGGTACCGGCGTTGATGCTTTCTGGGATGGCCTTTGTGGGCCCGCCCCCGAAGGAGAACGCCGCATTGAAGACTTTGACCCCGCCCCGTATTTTGCGAACCCAAAAGACATAAGGCGCAGTGACCGCAGCACCCAATTAGCTCTGGCCACCGCACAAATGGCTTTGGAACAGGCCGGCGATTTAACCGCCGAAGCCGCTCGTAAAGGGGTCATTGTAGCCACCGGCATTGGGGGGATCGCCACCCTCGAAGCACAGATTAAAGTCCTGCTCGAAAAGGGCGAACGAAGGGTCTCTCCATTTTTGGTGCCCATGATGATGGCCAATGCTGCCACCGCCGCGGTTTCTATGCGCCACGGTTTTTGTGGCCCCGCCGAAAACGTATGCACGGCTTGCGCTGCAGGCACTCACGCCATTGCCAACGCTGCACGTTTAATTGCCGGAGGCCGCTGCGACGTGGTTTTGGCCGGTGGAACCGAAGCGGCCTTTACCCCGACCGCCGTTGCCGGATTTACCAACATGACCGCTATTTCGAGTTCCGGCATCTCTCGGCCTTTTGATGCCGAACGAGACGGCTTCATGATGGGTGAAGGTGCCGGCATGCTGGTTCTTGAAGACTGGGATACCGCTCAAGAACGAGGCGCCACCATTTTGGCCGAAATACTCGGCGGAGCGAGCACTGCCGATGCCCACCACATCACCGCACCTTCTCCCGGCGGGGTCGGAGCCATTAGTTGCATGCAACTCGCCCTAGAAGAAGCAGGCCTTACCGCTGATCAGATCGGCCACGTAAACGCTCACGGCACCTCAACTCCTCTCAACGATATGGCCGAAGCAGCCGCCATGGCCCAGGTGTTTGGCGACGGCAACCCGTTGGTTACTTCCACCAAAGGCATCACCGGTCACGCTTTGGGCGCCGCCGGAGCCATCGAAGCCGTAGCCGTAGTTTTGGCTATGCAAAAAGCATTGATTCCGCCCACTGCGGGCTACGCCACCCCAGACCCAGACATGGCCGCCATCAACTTGGTGACCGGCGCTCCCGTTTCGTGGGAGCCTGCGCCGGCCATGTCTAACTCGTTTGGCTTTGGCGGCCACAACGGGTCACTGGTTATTGGCCCCGCTTAAGCTGAATCTTCGCCCGTTGCTACTGGGGCAAAAACAAACAACAGGTCGCATTGGCAGGCTTTTTCCCCGTTGACGGTTGCTGTGCCACTGCCCCGCCCGGCCCGTGCCGATACTCGATCGAGGGTCACTGCGAGTTCTAAACGATCTCCGGGGAGCACCTGGCGGCGAAAACGAACCTTGTCAATGCCGCCAAAGAGCGCCAACTTTCCTGCGAAATCTGGATTACTCAACAACGCATAGGCCCCGAGTTGAGCAATGGACTCGCACTGTAAGACACCAGGCAAGGTAGGGAGGCCAGGGAAATGCCCGGCAAAGAAATCTTCATGGCCAGTGAGTTGCCAAAACCCGGTAGCAGAAACCCCGGCTTCCAGCGCCGTGACCTCGGTTAAAAACAGGAACGGATCACGGTGAGGAATAACTTCTTGGGGAAGCGGAAAGGTACTCATTAGCCAACGACCTTAAACAGACGGTTTACCAGATGACTCATCGGAAAGTAAAAACACTTCGGCGAACGTTGGGGCGACGCTTCCACGTCACCCCAACCCACGCCAGTTCAGTTAACCGAAGTCAACTGCGATTCTGAATTAGGCGCCTTTGCCGGCTGCCTTCAACTTTGAACCAGCTTTTACCTTCACAGCCTTGCTGGCTGGAATGTGCATTGCTGCTCCGGTTGCTGGGTTACGACCTTCACGAGCGGCCCGATCGACCTGCTCAAAGGAAATCCACCCAGGGATGCTTACTTTGCCACCACCGCGTACGGTGCCAGCGATAGCGCCAAACATGGCATCAATGCAGGCACCAGCATCCTTTTGGGACACTCCGGTTTCTGCGGCCATAACTGCAATTAGCTCACTTTTATTCATTGACCACTCCTTACTGTTAGCGAGAAAGACACTTCCTCTCTCGGGTCAAATGACACGCGACACCTTTTCTAGGCCCATGTCAAGCATTTAAGCCCTTTTTGGGAATATTTTTTTAAAGCACCATATTGGTAAAACCGCCCTCTACGGGCAAAGAGCCTGCCCTACACGCAAATTACAAAGCCTTATTCAGCGCTCTCATCGTTGATGAGATGACGGCCGGAATTGTCGAAGTATGCCATAACGACCTCTTGGGCTTCGGGTTCTAAACCTCCACTTTGAACGGCGGCCGTCATGTGGACCATCCAAGCCATACGCTCTCGCTCCCCCACGACAAAACCTGCATGCCGCATACGTAAACGTGGGTGCCCGCGTTGTTCGTCGTAAGCGTGTGAGCCGCCCCAATATTGCTGCAAAAACATAGCCAACCATTTTCGCGAGTCAGTGAGGTCCTCGGGGTAAAGCGGTCGCAACACCGGGTCTTGTTCCACCCCGTCGTAAAAGCGATTCACCAAGTCCACGAACCACTGGTCTCCGCCTACTACTTCGTGCAGGCTGCCTGAAGCACTGCCCTCTGGTTGGCTAAGCGCACGACGCATCGAGGGCCTCCCGGAAGTCCTTAACCAACGCGGCAACGCCCTGAGGGCCCTCAGGGGACAGCATGCGGGCTACCACTGCGGTACCTACCACCACGCCGTCTCCGGCCGCTGCGGCTTCTACCGCTTGTTCTGGGGTACCGATGCCTACCCCGATGAGTACTGGAAGGTCAGTCAGGCTCTTTAACCGTCGAGCGATCTCGGTGGCGCTAGAGGCCAGTTCGCTGCGCACCCCAGTTACTCCCAACAAACCCACTCCATAAATAAAGCCCCGTGACCGTTCGCTTACCGCCGTCAAGCGTGCATCGTCGCCGGTGGGGGCAGCCAAAAGAATAGTTTCTACTCCGGCGGCATCGGCGACGGCCGCCCAGTCGGCTGTTTCTTCTAGAGGCATATCGGGGAGGATGCACCCGGCTACGCCCGCCTTGGCCAAACTTTGCGCAAAACGTTCCAAACCCATGTGGGCGGCGATGTTGTAGTAGGTCATTACCACCAACGGCACCTCCACCTCGAGGCGCTGCAAGCGACTCAAAATATTTGCCGGGGTCGCCCCACCTTTGAGTGCTTTCTCGTTGGCCTCTTGGATGACCGGCCCATCCATTACCGGGTCAGAAAAAGGGATGCCGATTTCTATAACATCAGCACCGGCCGCCGCTACCGCCAATACCGTGGTTTCGAAATCGTCGTTCAAGGCACCGGTCACATAAATAACCAGAGACTTTCCCCCCGCTTCCCGGCGAGCCCGCAGCGCTTCTTCTACTGTTCCGCTCATGCTCGGCCTTCTTTTTCGAGGAGTTGCAGTATCTGGTCGACGTCTTTATCGCCCCGCCCGGACAAGTTGATCAGCACGGTTTTTCCGGCCAGCGAGGCCCGCTCACGAGACACCCAAGCCAACGCATGCGCTGGTTCAAGGGCGGGAATGATCCCCTCTAAACGGCTGAGCAACTGAAAGGCCTCCACGACCTCTGCGTCGTTCACCGATTCGTAGCGGGCACGCCCCGAAGCAGCCAAGAAACTATGTTCGGGTCCTACCCCGGGGTAATCCAGCCCGGCGCTTATGGATTCTGCTTCCAAGACCTGGCCGAATTCGTCTTGCATCAAAAACGACCGTGAACCATGAACCACACCAGGCACGCCGCGGCCCACCGCCGCTCCGCCTGCTGGTTCAACGCCCACCAATTCGGCGGGAGAATCAGCAAAACCGGAGAAAATCCCTATGGCGTTTGAACCGCCACCGACACAAGCCACCACCACATCGGGTGTGGTGCCCAGTCGTTCCTCGCACTGGCTGCGGGCTTCGCTACCCAAAACCTCGTGAAAGGTCCGCACCATCCAGGGGTACGGGTGAGGCCCCATCACCGAACCCAAGCAGTAATGCGACTCTTCAACAGTGGCCACCCAGTCACGCATGGCCTCGTTAATAGCGTCTTTCAGCGTGCGGCTTCCAGACAAGGCGGTACGCACTTCAGCCCCCAGCAAGCGCATACGAAATACATTGAGTTTTTGGCGCTCCACATCAACCTCGCCCATATAGACGCAGCATTCCATCCCGAGTAACGCCGCTGCAGTGGCCGTAGCCACCCCATGTTGACCGGCTCCTGTTTCGGCCACCAACCGAGTTTTGCCCATGCGTTGAGCCAGCAAAGCTTGACCCAAAACATTATTTATTTTGTGCGATCCAGTGTGGTTGAGGTCTTCGCGTTTTAGCAGCACCCGGCAACCCAGCAACTCCGACAAATTCGGGCAGTCGGTGAGCGGCGATGGTCGCCCGGCGTAGTCGGCCAGCAAATCGTCGAGTTCTTTACGAAAAGACGGGTCGGCCCAGGATTCGTTGAAGGCTTCTTCTAACTCCAAGCAAGCAGGCATCAAGGTTTCGGGCACAAAACGGCCGCCGAAATCGCCAAAACGGCCGGAGGCGTCGGGGGCTTTTAGGGCCTCGTTTTCGTTTAGTTCCATGTTCCTTCTTCCCAATCAAACGGGCGCTTTTGCGCTCCTTGGTAACCTGCTGGTTCGGCGGACTGCGCTGCAGTAATGAAGGCGCGAAGTTTACGAGGGTCTTTGCGCCCCGATTCGGCTTCGACCCCACTGGCCACATCTACTCCCCAGGGGTTCACTTTGGCAATAGCCGTGGCCACATTTTCTGGCGTTAACCCGCCGGCCAGCAATAGGCGTTGATTGCTGGGCGCACCTTCGGCCAGCGACCAGTCAAAAACCTCACCCGACCCGGGGGTGGGCGAGTCCAGCAGCAAAATGTCGGCTCCAAATTGGTCAAAATTTGTGAGGTCCGGCGAACCGGCGGCCAAAGCACGAATAGTTACCGGCACTCTTTCTGCTATCCAACGGCAAGTTTCTGGGCTTTCATGCCCATGTAGTTGTACGGCTCGCAACCCGACTTGGTTAACGGTCTCCAGAACTTTTTCTTTGGTGGCGTCACGAAATACTCCCACCGTCATGATGTCCGCTGGCAGTTGGCGCACCATGTCTCGAGCGGCCAGTGGTGCCACCTGACGCACTGACGGAGCGAAAATGAAGCCCACTGCATCGGCGCCCAGAGCGGTAGCCAGCAAGGCATCTTCCTCTCGGGTGATTCCGCAAATCTTAATGAACATAGTCCGAACCTACTGTGTCTCGAGGCGGCTGTTGGTGTTCGCCGGAGAGCACCGGAGGTCGGCCACGCTCTGAGCAGGGTCTTCCGCCGTGACCAGCCACTCCCCAACCAAAAGCGCATCAAAACCGGCTTGCGCTAAAGCTGGGCCATCGGCTGGGCTGGCGATCCCTGACTCCGCTACCCGGAGCACTTCGGTAGGTAACGCTCGAGCCACCCGTAGCGCTCGCTCGGTGTCCACGGCAAAAGTGTGCAGGTCACGCTGATTTACTCCAATCAAAGAAGCCCCAACATTGAGGGCCCGCTCTGCTTCAGCTTCATCGTGGATTTCTAACAAAACATCCAAAGTGAGTTCTTGGGCCAAAGCAGAGAAATCTTTCAACTGGTAGTCATCGAGGGCTGCGGCAATGAGCAGCACCGCATCAGCACCCATAAGGCGGGCATCGCAAATGTTGCGCAAATCGACGGTGAAGTCTTTACGTAAAACGGGCAAAGAACAGGCGCTGCGAGCCTCTTGTAAGTCTTGAGGGGAACCGGCAAAATGGGGCTGGTCGGTAAGCACCGAGAGGCAGGTCGCTCCTCCCAGTTCATATTTTTGAGCTATCTCTGCTGGGGCAAGGTGCATGGCCAAATCGCCTTTAGAGGGAGATCGACGCTTGAACTCGGCAATTACTGCTAACTCTTCTGGGGGGCGACTTTTAATGTGCCCTGCGAACCCTCGAGTAGGGGCCGTTTCTGCCGCCTGATCAATCAGTGCGTCCACGCTACGGAGGTCGTTCGCTGCTTGCTCTCGGTGATAATCGAGGATGCCGTCCAAGTAAGTGCCCATGGGATGAGGCTACCCAACGCACCGCCGGGCCCTGCATCATTTTTCTTCGGAGAAGACTCTTAACACGCTCCTCACATGATGATGACATGATGGTGACCTATGAGCGAGCGTTCAATCATTGTATTAGTTGAAGACGACCCCAACATTGCCGACCTGGTAGATCTCTATTTAACCAACGAGGGACACCGCGTTTATCAGGCCACTGCGGGGGCACGAGCTCTGGAAGTTTGCTCCTTGCGTAAACCTGACTTAGTTATTTTGGATATCGGCCTCGCCGGCGAAATGGACGGCTTTGACGTTTGCCGATCGTTGCGAACAGACTCCAACGTTCCCATCATCATGTTGACCGCCCGAGATGACGAAATTGACCGGGTAGTGGGCTTCGAATTGGGGGCCGACGACTACGTTGTCAAACCCTTTAGCCCCCGAGAGCTCATGGGGCGGGTGCATGCTATTTTGCGGCGCAGCGGCACCTCAGTTGCTGACAATACTCAGCTCATGACCATAGGGTCGTTGCAAATTGATGGGCAACGGTGCGAAGCCTTGCTCGATGGACAACCCGTTTCTTTAGCCGCTCAAGAGTGGGCGCTCCTGTGGTTTTTTGCACAAAACCGTGGCTTGGCCCTTACCCGTCGCCAGCTTTTAGACGGTGGGTGGGGCTCCGATTGGGTAGGCGACATCCGCACCGTAGACGTTCATGTGCGCCAACTACGCCGCAAACTCGACGATGCTCTGCCGGTAAAAACGGTACGAGGCATCGGCTACCGGTTCGACTGATGCAACGTCGCTTGGTGGTCACCCTGGTTGGGGTCGTAGTAGTGGGTCTTTTTTTAGCGGGCTTGGGCACGGTTTTTCAAGCTCGGCTAGATCGTCAATCCTTTACCCGCGACCAACTCACCGACCGAGCGAAATCTACAACGGCTTTCATTGACGAAACTTTAATGGCGACAGATCGCTCACCTTTTGGCCGCGAACGCTTGCGGCGCATTACCCACGCTTTAGGAGTCAGCGAGTTTGGCTTACTCATCGTCAACGAAGCCTCTTCGGAACCCCTCGTTGTCTTAGCGGCTCTCCCCGATGGTCTAGATTTTGCCTCCCTTGACCTGGAAGAACTCTTCGCCAACGGCACCAGCTCTGGCGCTTTAGAGGGCCGCGCATGGGCCGCTTCTCTTTCGAAAACCAGTTTGCCTAACGAGGCCGCCGCGATAGTGGTGCTGGCAGGAGAATACGATGATGCGCTGGGCGACGCGGTGCGTTGGTTTTTGTTTGCGGCCTTCGCAACGATAATTCTGGCCGTTTTTGTTGCCCTCCGCTTGAGCAAGCAAATGGCTCAACCCATTATTGAGGCCACCAAAACTGCGGGTCGCCTCGCTGACGGAGACTTAACCAGTCGGCTTCCCCAACCCGATCCCCAAGAAACCGACGAAGCCGCCGACCTCGCTCGAGCCATCAACGCCATGGCCGCTAACCTCGAGCGGGCTCGCGGTGTAGAACGCCAATTTTTGCTCTCAGTTTCACACGACCTACGCACCCCCATGACCTCCATTCAGGGTTACGCCGAAGCACTTACCGACGGTACGTCTACCGACGCCCAGCGGGCGGGGGCCATCATTTTGTCGGAGTCTCGGCGCCTTGACCGTTTGGTACGTGACTTGCTTGAGTTGGCTCGTCTCGATGCCCGACAGTTCACTATGCATCAACAAAGCATTGACCTTTCCCAGGCGGCACAACGCTCGCTGGAGGGCTTTCGGCCCAGCGCCCAAGAAGCAGACATCGATTTAGTCTTTAGCAGCGCGCCAAGCGCTGCTCACGTCAACGTAGACCCCGACCGGTTAGCTCAGGTCATGGCCAATTTGATAGAAAACGCCCTTCGTTACACCACAAGTCACATCACCCTTGGGGTTGCTCTTGAGGGCGGTTACGCCACACTTTCGGTAATCGACAACGGGCCCGGTATCGCCGACGAAGACCTGGCTCATGTCTTTGAACGCCTTTATGTTTCTCGCCATCAGCCCAAAAATACTGAATCTGGATCTGGCCTTGGCCTCGCTATTGTCCGAGAATTGGTAGAAGCCATGGAGGGCACCGTGCAGGTGGCCTCCACCTTAGGTTCGGGCACCACCATGACCGTGTCGTTCCCGCTGCTGCCTTAAGGCGCTTGCTGAGCCTGCTTGCGTTGCTGGGTCATGCGTCGGGCCGCCGGTATGGCCGAAAGTAACGCTCGGGCTTTATTGCCGCATTCCAGGTGTTCGAGTTCGGGCACGCTGTCGGCCACGATACCCGCTCCGGCCTGCACAGAAGCCACCCCGTTTTTTATCAACATGGTGCGAATAGTTATTGCCGTGTCGATGTTTCCCGAAAAATCAAAGTACCCCACTACCCCGGCGTAGGGGCCGCGTTTCACTGGTTCCAAAGTGTCGATGATTTCCATAGCCCGTACCTTGGGAGCGCCCGAAACGGTGCCGGCAGGCAAGGTAGCCCGCAACACATCAATGGGCGTTACCCCGTCAGCGAGGTCACCGGCTACTTGGCTGGTGAGGTGCATGACATGGCTGTAGCGCTCCAAGGTCATCATTTCTTCCATCTCTACGCTGCCGAAGTTGGCTACCCGCCCGACGTCGTTTCGGGCCAGATCCACCAACATGACGTGTTCGGCACGCTCTTTGGGGTCTTCGAGAAGTTCCCCGGCCATGCGGCGGTCGTCAGCTTCGGTTTTTCCGCGTCGCCGGGTGCCGGCAATAGGGCGTGAAACCACCCGTCCGTCAAGCAACTTCACCATGGGTTCGGGTGAGGCCCCTACCAAAGTGAGATCGTTGTAACGAAGAAAATACATGTAAGGGCTGGGGTTCAGTTGCCGCAGTACCCGGTAGACGTCAAATGGTTCAGCGTCCAGTTCTACATCGAACCTTTGCGAAAGCACAACTTGAAAAATATCGCCGGCCATGATGTGTTCACGGGCCGCTTCTACCGCTAAACCGTACTGCTCGGCCCCCATGGTGGAGGTGACTTCTGGCGGTTCATCGTCTTCTCGTGGAGGCTCCATGAGTGGTTCATCAAGCGGGCGAGCCCCATCGGAAGCCAATTGGTCAAGACGCTCTTGGGCTTCGTCGTAGGCGGCATTTAAAGCAGCGGTGCCCATTCCAGGAGCCACCACCACGTTGGCCATCAGCACTGCTCGCTGACGCCAGTGGTCAATAGCCACTAAGTCTCCGATAACCGACATCACCCCATCGGGGTAACCGCGGTCGTCGAATGGCACGTCGGGGAGATTTTCGACCTCGCGCACCACGTCGTAACCCAAGTACCCCATAAGGCCACCATGCAACGGCGGGAGGCCTTCTATGGTGGGTGAGCGGTAGTGACCCAAAAGCCCTTCCATGGCCACCAGAAGGCCTTGCGAGGTGTCTACGCCTTCGGGGAGGTCACCGTCTACTTCCACCGCTCCGTTTTTAGAGGTAAGGGTCAGCGAAGGGTTGCGGCCAATAAATGACCAACGGCCCCAGGTTTCACCACGGTCCACGCTTTCCAGCAAGAATCCTTCGCCGTCGCCAATACAGCGGGCAAACAACGACACCGGGGTGGTGAGATCGGCTAAAAGTTCGCGCCAAACCGGGACCACAGTGTGGGTGCGGGCTTGTTCGTGAAAAGCTGCCCGGGCAGAGGTACGCATCGGCTACTCGCCGGTGGCACCAAAGGGGCGGAAGAAACAGCTGTACTCGCCAGTGTGGCAAGCCCCTTCGCCTTCTTGTTCAACAATGAGCAACAATGTGTCGCCGTCGCAGTCGTAGGAAGCAGACCGCACGTATTGACGGTCACCGGAGGTTTCCCCTTTACACCAGTATTCTTGACGGCTTCGGCTCCAAAACCAGGTGCGTCCGGTGGCCATGGTTTCTTTTAATGAATCTTCGTTCATCCAAGCCATCATTAGCACCTGTCCGGTGCCTTCTTCTTGGACAATAGCCGGCACCAAACCGTCGCTGTTGTAGGTGATGTGACTGAGTTGTTCTTCGGTTACGGCAATGGGTTGAGAAACAAGGGTTTGGGTCATGAAGGTAATCCTAGAGTAGAAGGCGTCGTTTAAGAGAAAGGTTTTAGAGGTACAGCCCGGTGCTGTTTTCTTCTAGCCGTTCGGCGGCCACGGCATGAATATCTCGTTCGCGCAAGATTATGTAATCCGCGCCCCGTACCTCAACTTCGTAGCGGTCTTCGGGGTTGAATAATACTTGATCGCCGATTTCCATAGCCCGCACGTTGGGGCCGGCGGCCACCACGATGGCCCAGGTAAGCCGTTTGCCTAATTGAGCAGTCGCCGGTATCAAAATACCTCCAGAGGAGCGGCGTTCTCCTTCGGCTCCTTCGACGCTGACCAATATCCGATCGTTAAGCATTTTTATGGGCAGTCGCTCGTCGTCGGGGCCGGGTAGGGACGCAGTCTCTTTGGTCATTGGCGAAACGGTAGCGGGCGTTTAAACGATTGGGCGAACAAGCAGACCAGCTTGGGCCATGGCTTGCTTGGCTTCGGCAATAGTGTGTTCGCCAAAGTGGAAAATAGAGGCCGCTAACACCGCATCGGCGCCCCCTTGTTTTGCCCCATCTACCAAATGTTCAAGGCTGCCCACTCCCCCGCTGGCAATAAGCGGGACCGGGCAGTTGGCCCCCAGGGTCTGCAACATTTCGAGGTCGAAACCGTCTCGGGTGCCGTCACGATCCATAGAGGTTTGCATGATTTCTCCAGCGCCGCGCTGCACTACTTCTTCTATCCAGGCCACGGCGTCGCGTCCGGTGGCGGTGCGCCCACCGTGGATAAAGACTTCGAACCCGCTGGGTGTCTCTCTACTTCGCCGAGCATCAACAGAAACCACCACACACTGGCTACCGAACTCTTGGGCCAGTTCTGAAATGAGTGCGGGGCGATCTACGGCTGCCGTGTTGATTGATACTTTGTCGGCTCCGGCTCGCAATATTTGGCGGGCATCTTCTACCGACCGGATGCCGCCCCCCACGGTGAAAGGAATAAACACTTCTTCTGCGGTGCGGCGCACCACCTCGACCATGGTGTTGCGTTCGTCAGAGGAAGCGGTGATATCTAAAAAGATTAATTCATCGGCGCCCTCTTGGTCGTAACGAGCGGCCAGTTCTACCGGGTCGCCGGCGTCACGCAGGTTGACGAAATTAACGCCTTTAACTACCCGGCCTTGGTGCACGTCAAGGCAAGGGATGACTCGAATTGATTTCATCGTTCGGCCAGCATCTGGGCCGCCGACGCCAGGTCGACCGTTCCCTCGTAGAGCGCTTTACCGATGATGATGCCGGCCAAGTGGCGGCCCTGGGCTTGCAAATCGGCCAGTTGTTCAAGGTCTTTCATTTGCCCCACGCCGCCCGACGCCACCACGTCTACGCTGGTTTGATCTAAGGCGTCGGTTAATCCTTCAAGGTCGGGGCCAGCCAAGGTGCCGTCTCGATCTATCTGCGTCACCACGAATGCTTCTGCACCCAGAGCGGCGTAACGCTCAAGAGCCTGGTCGAGTTGCAAACCGCTGCCTTTGGTCCACCCGTGCACCGCTATTTCGGTGCCGCGCAGGTCGAGGCCCACGGCCACCGAACCCACGGCAGCTACCTTGGCTACCAGTTGGGGGTTTTCTACGGCGGCCGTCCCCATAACTACCCGGGTCGCTCCGGCCGCAAACAAGGCTTGGGCATCGTCCAGTGAACGCACTCCGCCCCCGGTCTGCACGGGGATAGATAACGCGGCGGTTATGGCTTGCACGGCGGGCCGGTTTACCGGGTCACCGGTTAGCGCCGCATCGAGGTCCACCACATGCAACCAGTCGGCGCCCGCTGCTTCAAAAGCCAAGGCTTGGGCCACCGGGTCATCGCCGTAGATGGTTTCTTGGTCGTAGTCGCCTTTGACGAGGCGCACACAATGGCCACCTCGCAGATCAATAGCCGGAAAAAGTTTGGGGCTCATGACGGGCCTGCCGTCTCGTTTAAAAAGTTGGTCAACACAGTTAGACCGGTGGGGCCTGATTTTTCTGGGTGGAATTGGGTGGCCCACAGATTTTTTTGGGCTACCGCGGCACAAACCGGGCCTCCGTAGTCGCAGGTCGCCACGGTGTGTTCAGTAATCGGCCCGGCGTAGCCATGTACAAAATAAACCCAAGCATTTTTTGACAGCCCAGCAAACATGGGGTGAGAAGAAAACTCCAGTTGGTTCCATTGCATTTGTGGGTGTTTTACGTCATCGGCCAACGGGCCTATCTGCCCAGGGAATACGCCCAGGCCGCCCTGTCCGGGAGATTCGCTGCTGGTTGAAAAAAGCATCTGCATGCCCACGCAGATTCCTATGAACGGCCGGCCACCTTGGCTGGCTTCAATCGCCGCTTGGTGTGCTACCTCGGCCAGGTCCGCTTCTGCCAAGGCCTCTACACATCGCCCGAAGGCCCCCACACCAGGAAGAACCACCGCATCAGCGGCAGCAATCTGTCGATGGTCGGCGGTTAACTCCGCTTGGGCCCCCAAGTACTCTAAGGCTTTTTGTGCCGAACGAAGGTTACCGATGCCGTAATCCAGCACGGCAATACGAGAACTTGAGGTCACAGAGTGCCTTTGGTGGAGGGAACCTCGTGGCCTTCAACACGCACGGCGTCTCGTAGCGCTCGAGCTACTGCTTTAAAACTCGCTTCCACAATGTGGTGGGTGTTTTTTCCTCGCACCAAAACCAAGTGCAAAGTAATCTGCGCCGAGGTACTAAAGGCTCGCCAAAACTCTTCAATGAGTTGTGGATCGAAGGGCGGGTCGCTAAGGATTTTTTGCCCAGGGAACTCCACGTCGTAGTGCATAAAGGGCCGGCCCGAAAGGTCCAGTGCTACCTCAACGAGTGCTTCATCAAGAGGCACAGCCACCGAAGCAAAGCGCCGCACGCCGGCTTTGTCGCCGAGCGCTTCGGCAAAAGCATCGCCCAGGGTGATGCCCACATCTTCCACCGTGTGGTGGGCATCGATCGCTAAATCTCCGGTGCAAGCCACTTGGAGGCCAAAGCCTCCGTGGCGGCCCAGTTGGTTCAGCATGTGGTCAAAGAACGGAATGCCCGTTGCCACGGTGACCTCACCTCCGTCGAGATCCAGGCTTAAGGCAATAGAAGTTTCCGCAGTGATGCGTTCTCTAGTAGCGGTGCGATTGTTGGTCATGACAGTACCTCCTCAAGTGCGGCGAGAAATTGATTGTTTTCTTGACTGGTGCCCATAGTGACCCGTAAGCAACCCGCGAGACCGGGCTCAGCAGAAAAGTCTCGGATCAAAATTGACCGATCCAGAAGTTCTTGCCACACCACACGGCCTTCCTTTTCTTCGGGGCGAAACAAAATGAAGTTTGTGTCCGAGGGCCATACGGTTACCGGCAGTGTTTTTAACACCGAAAAAACCCTTTGCCGCTCTGAGCGTAAAAAATCTACCCGAGCATCCATCTCTTCTTGGTAATCCAAAGCCAGCAGGCCAGCAGCTTGGGTAAGCGCCCCAAGGTGGTAAGGAAGCGAAGCTTTTTCTAACTCCGACACACACCAGGCGGGCCCCAGCAAATAGCCCAAACGCACCCCAGCCAGTGCCCATGTTTTAGAAAAAGTTCGACTTACCACCAGTGAACGACTTTCACCGATCAGACTCACTGCGCTTTGGTCAGCGAACTGCCCGTAGGCCTCATCGACCAGCAAAAGCCCGCCGTAGGACTCAACTTGAGCCAGCGTGTCCTCTACCAAACCCGGAGGGTCTTGAGTGCCGGTGGGGTTATTGGGGGAACACAAAAACACCACATCGGGTTGTTCTGCTTCAACCACCTCAGCCACCGTGTGCGGGGCCAGAGAAAAATCATCCTGGCGCGGTCGAGCCAACACCGTGGTGCCGGTGGTGCGGGCAATCTGGGCGTGCATTCCGTAGGTAGGTTCAAAGAGCGCTAAGGAACGCCCCGGCCCGCCGTAGGTCAAAAGCAAGCTTTGTAAAACCTCATTAGAGCCATTGGCCACAAAGACTTCGTCCATTTTTCGGCCGTAGCGCTGGGCGAGGGCGTTGCGGAGTTTTTCCGCCGAACGGTCCGGGTAGCGATGCAATGGCAAAGCCGCCACGGCTTCCGCTAAGGCGGTCATAAATTCCACGGGCGGGCCTTGGGGAGCTTCGTTGGTGTTGAGCCGCACCTCGACGTCTACCTGCGGCGAGTGGTAGCTCGCCAACAAGGCCAGGTCTTGGCGGGGCTCTGGGCGCTTAGTCATCGTTTTGACCAATCAACAAATCTTGACGTATGCGTAGCGAAGCGGCGTGAGCATCCAAACCCTCGGCTTCCGCCAACACCACCACGGTCGGTCCGAGCTTTTCAATAGCTTCCGGGCTGGCCGTCACGATGTGCATCTCTTTAGTAAAATCGCTAACCGTCAAGGCGCCAGAAAAACGAGCGGTCCCAGCGGTGGGTAAAACATGGCTAGGCCCGGCGACGTAATCGCCCAGCGAAGCCGGCGACCATGGTCCACAAAAGATAGCACCGGCATGACGCACCCGGGCCGCCAAAACATCGGCCTCCGTGGTCATTATTTCTAAGTGTTCGGGGGCTATAGCGTCAGACACCGCTAAGGCTTGAGCGGGGTCATCAACCAAAACGCAGTAACCAGCGTCTTGTAGCGTTGACTCAATTTCGGCCCGACGCGGGGCGGTGATCAACAATTCTTGCAACGCTTCGTCCACTCGGTCTGCCGTTGCGGAGTCCCAAGTGATAAGCCAAGCCAGTCCTTGTGGTCCGTGTTCGGCCTGCACCATGAGGTCAATAGCTACCAATTCGGGTGGAGCGCTCTCATCGGCTATCACCACCACCTCCGAGGGGCCAGCAAAAGCCGACGGGACCGCCACCAAACCGGCCACCTCTCGCTTAGCTAAAGCCACATACACGTTGCCGGGGCCCACAATGACCTCGACTGGTTTTACCGATTCGGTACCGTAGGCCAACGCCGCAATGGCTTGAGCGCCTCCCACCGGGTGCACTACATCTACCTGCGCTACCGCAGCGGCGGCCAAGGTAGCGTCGGGCACCAAGCCATCGGGGCCCGGCGGCACACACACCACACATTCTTTTACCCCTGCTACTCGGGCAATGATGGCGGTCATTAACACCGTGGATGGGTAAGCGGCGCGGCCCCCCGGTACGTAGCATCCGGCACGCTCCACCGGTTGCGCCCAGGACTCAACGGTCAAGCCTTGACGAGACACCGTGTGCTTTTTTTCTTGCTGGTCTTGATGGTGGAGGCGAATATTCTTGGCCGCGGTTTCTAGCGCCCGGCGAAAATCTTCGGGCACTCGACCTAAGGCTGCTTCCATCTCGGAACGCCCGATGACCAGCGAAGAGGGCCGGCACCCGTCAAAGCGTTCGGTGAGTTCACGCAAAGCATCGTCGCCGTTTGTTTTTACCTGAGCCAAAATATTTTGAACGGCTTCTTTCGGGTTGCCCTCACCCAATCCGGGACGCGGCAAGACTTCATCCAGGGGGGCCGTAGAGCCACGGAGATCTAAGCGAGCAAGCACCTAGACACGCTACCCGGCCACAGCCCAGAGAAAGTCATCATTTTTTTCATCCCATGAAAATTGTTCATTGCCAAAACTTCGGGCAGACTTGACCTATGGCCACGCTTCCTTCTCCCGGTGAACTTTCTTCGTTGGAAACCCAAATAACCGCTTTGGCACTACGCATCAGTGCGCTAATGGAAAACCCCGACGGCGACCGAACCGACGAAAATTCCACGCTCTTAGAGGTAGAACGCCACCTACAAGCTGCCCAACGTGAACTCAGCCGCTTAGGGCGCCAACGCTAACCGCAGCCCCCAATACGAAAACAGGCCGTAAAAAGGCTTGACGCCCCGAAGGGCGTCAAGCGGGCGAGGTGGGTGGCGGGACCCTCCCTCGCGGCCGGGTGGCGGGACCCGGCAACATTTAGAGTAATACAAAATACTGCGCAAAGAAAGACGCCGAAGCTATTTTTTTTACAACCGGCCTCAAGCGGTTGAATCGGGGCAAAAATCGTTCAACACGCATTCTTCGCATCGCGGCTTGCGACTGGGGCACACTCGCCGCCCGTGTAAAATCAAACGCAAACTAAACGAACCTCGTTCATCAGCCGGCACCATGGGGTTGAGTTCTCTTTCAACTTTCACCGGGTCGGTTTCGGTAGTCAAGCCCAAATGGCGAGCCAAGCGGCCTACATGAGTATCTACCGGCAATCCGGGGAGCCCTAAATCTACGCTCCTTACCACATTGGCTGTTTTGCGCCCGACCCCCGGCAAAGAAACCAAATCCTTCATGTCTCCCGGCACTTCGCTGTCATACACCTCCACCAAACGTTGAGCCATTCCCAACAGGCTGCGGGCCTTAGCGGCATAAAAACCAGTCGACCGGATGATCTCTTCTAACTCCGCCGGGCGAGCGCCCGCTAAATCTTCTGGCGTGGGGTAACGCTTAAATAATGCCGGGGTCACCATGTTGATTCGCTTATCGGTGCACTGCGCCGACAAAATGGTAGCGGTCAACAGTTGGAACGGATTTTCATGGTCGAGTTCACAAAGCGCATCCGGATATTCCTCAGATAAACGCTGGTTAGTGACGCGGGCTCGGCCTTTTGGAGATCGGGGAAGTGCCATATCTTCAACCGTACCCCAGCACTTGCCGCCACAGGCGGTAACCTCGCCGGTCATGGACAATGCTCCCCCAGACGACGCTCAAACCCTCACCGTTTCTGACGGCACCGACTCAGCCACTCTTGAACCAGCCCGCAATGCATGGCTGGTTCACCTTGTCGTACCCGAAGAAGACAAACCCCGCCAACAACGCATGCTTGAAGCCGCCGGGCAGGCCTTAATGAACTACGGAGGCGGCCGGCTGGAATACTGGATCGAAAACGCCACCTTGCAAAGCGACCAAGTACCTTTGGCCGCCGGGTTCACCCCGGTACGTGATCTGTGGCGCTTAGAACGCCCGCTGCCTGCGCCCCTCAGCACCTTAGAACCCCGCCCCTATACCGACGAAGACCAAGAGGACTTCCTAGACATCAACAACCGAGCCTTTGCTTGGCACCCCGAGCAAAGCGACATGACGGCCCAGCAGTTGGCCGAAAAAATGTCTGAACCTTGGTTCGACCCGGAAGGATTTTTACTTTGGGAACTAGATGGCGAGGTCGCAGGTTTTTGTTGGGTGAAGGTTCACCACGATCTGAAACCGGCACGCGGCGAAATCTACGCCATCGCTATTGACCCCGATCTGCATGGCCAGGGCTACGGGGCCCAATTAACTTTGGCTGGCCTCAACTGGATGACCGAACAAGGGCTCAAACACTCAATGCTTTACGTGGAGTCCGACAACCGGCCCGCCAACCGCATTTACAGCGCCATGGGTTTCAAACGAGAACTCGTTAACCGCTCCTACCAACGGATCGTCCGGTGACCGAGAACCCAACCAGCCGGCAACTTCCGGTTACCCGTTACGACCACGGTCGAGCCGAGTTGGCCGAACTGCTCGGCGACCTCCCCCGCTACCGAGTAGACCAAGTTTGGCAAGGCCTCTACAAAGACTTGGTGAACCCCGATGAGATTTCGACTTTGCCAAAAAACTTGCGAGAAGAACTCCGTGCCGCTCTGCCGGCCGCTCTCCGCCAAGATGTCCGCTCGGTAGGCGACCAGGGCGAAACCATTAAATGGTTATGGCGGTTGACCGACGATGCGCTCATTGAAACCGTTCTCATGCATTACCAAAAGCGTTCCACGGTTTGCATAAGTAGCCAAGTGGGCTGCGCCATGGGTTGCGGGTTTTGCGCCACTGGGCAAATGGGGTTCGACCGGCACCTCACCGCCGGAGAAATGGTCGAACAGGTCATACGAGCCCAACAAGAAGCCGGCGACCGTCGGGTCTCTAACGTGGTCTTTATGGGCATGGGTGAACCTTTGGCTAACTTCGACCGCACCTGGACGGCCGTGGAACGTCTACACGGCGACTTGGGTCTTTCGGCACGCCACATAACCGTTTCCACTGTGGGCATGGTCCCGGGCATTTTACGCATGGCCGAAGAAGCACTCCCCGTCAACTTGGCCGTGTCGCTTCATGCCGCCAACGATGACCTCCGTGACGAATTGGTGCCCATAAACCAACGCTGGCCGCTGGCTGAATTAGCGGACGCTTGTCGAGTCCATTTTGACCGTACGGGGCGACGCTTGTCTCTAGAGTGGGCGCTTATTGCCGACGTAAACGATCAGCCCGTTGATGCTCAACAATTGGCCAGTTTTGCCCGCTCGCTGGGGGCGCACATTAACTTGATTCCCCTCAACCCAACCCCCGGGTGGCCTTCTCAGGGTTCTTCGCCCGAGCAGGTGCGCAAGTTCGCTGAGCATCTCACCAACTTGGGAGCTAACGCCACCATCCGTCGCACCCGAGGCACCGAGATTGATGCCGCTTGCGGGCAACTTCGCTCCACTCGCTTAGAGCGGCCTCGGGTGGCGGTAGACCTCCCTTCGCGGAGCGATCGTCAAGATTCGCCGCCAGAATAAGACCATGGAACAACGCCGGTGGGTTAACCGCCACCAACCACAGACTCTGGTCACCGCCACCTTGTTGCTTTATATCGAGGGGGTGTTCAACATGGCTCGCGGGGTACAGGCCTTAACCGTGTTGGGGTTGTTGATGATTCCGGCCGCCTACTTCATTGCCCAAGACCGGCGCCTCGGTTGGTATGCCGGGGTGGCCGTCGCCGGTGCTTCGGTCCTGGTGCGGCTAAACATCTATGGCTTTCATTTCAACACTATTTTTTCCGTTATTTTCCCCATCATCCTGGTCGTGCTCTTAACCCACCCCATGAGCCGAGAACACCAACGGGTGTGGTTTAAGTGAGCGGTTCAGAACTCCCACGGGGCGAAGAAAAAGCGGCCGCCGTGCGTTCTATGTTCGACAAAATTGCTCCCCGCTACGACATGGTTAACCGCATCATGACTTTTCGCATGGATGTTGGTTGGCGCAAAAGGACCGTACGAGATTTGCATCTCCCCAAGCACGCCGTAGTTTTAGATTTGGCTTGCGGAACCGGCGACTTATGTCTGGATCTAGAAAAAGCTGAACTTCGTCCCCTGGGCGTGGACGTCTCGTGGGGCATGTTGGTGGCGGCCCGCACTACCGCACCACTGGTACATGCCGATGCTTTGCGCCTTCCGGTATCGGCACAAAGCGTCGACGGGGTGACTTGTGGGTTTGCTTTGCGCAACTTCACCGCCCTGCCACCTTTTTTTACCGAACTTGCTCGGGTAATAAAACCCGGAGGCCGCGTTGCGCTTTTAGAAGTAGACCAACCGCAAAACCGTTTTCTGCGTTGGGGCCACGGCCTCTACTTTGGCAAAGTTGTTCCTTTCATCGGCGGGCTTCTTTCGGACCGCAGCGCTTACCAATATCTCCCAAAATCAGTGGCTTACCTTCCGCCGGAAGCGGAACTTTTGGCCCTCATGGAACAAGCCGGCTTTACTCAAGTAACCAAGCGCCGGCTTAACGGAGGCATTGCCCAATTGTTGACCGCTACCCGCAGTTAACGCCTTAGGCAGATAGCGCCAAACCTAAAGTAAGCAAAGCGCCGGCCGCCATCTGGACCTTTCCTGTTAAAGCCAAAACGGGAATAAGCGCACTTCCGCTGGCTCCACCCAAAACTTGACGTATTGCGGGGGCGGCCACCAAACCTGCACCAAGCACTAGCGGTGCCCAGGGGCGAACAAAAACGCCCAGCGAAGCCACCATGAGCGCTCCGTCTATCAGCACAACATAAAGCAAGCGGGTTGGGCGGTCCCCCAAGCGCACGGCCAAAGTTATTTTTCCTCCTTGGGCATCGGTTGGGCGGTCGCGCAAATTGTTGATCACCAACAACGCACAAGCCAGCATGCCCACAGCAACCGCCGAGGAAAAAGACAACCAAGTTACCTGGCGGCCTTGCACATAGGTGCTTCCCATGGTGGCTACTAAACCAAAAAAGACAAAAACAAAAACTTCGCCTAACCCTCGATACCCATAGGGGTTTTTGCCTCCGGTGTAAAACCAGCCCGCCGCCAAGGCAGTCGCCCCTACCAAAAGCAGCCACGGCGCCACTATCAGAGATAACACCGCCCCCACGAGAGCAGCCACCCCAAAGGACAACAAGGCGGCTCGTTTGACCTCTTCGGGGCGGGCCAAGCCGGCCCCCACTAAACGGGCTGGGCCAACGCGATCTGGCCCATCGGTGCCGCGTACTCCGTCGGCGTAATCGTTGGCAAAGTTGGTTCCGGTTTGCAGCGACAGGGCAACCAGCAAAGCAGCGGCTGCTCGCCACCAAATAATTCCGTTGCCAGCAGCGGCGGCGGTACCGACCATTACTGGCACCACGGCTGCAGGCAAGGTGCGCAATCGTGCGCCTAGTATCCATCGTTGCATCATCACAGTCTGCCATCACCCGCACCCGGGATGCTCTCTTCTCCCCGAGATGAAACATGGGGCCAGACCCCATGTTTCATCTCGGAGGGGCTCTCTCGTGGAGACACGGAGTGGCTAGAGTGCCCTCTGTGAAGCGGCTCGCCAATGAAACCAGCCCTTACTTACGTCAGCACGCAGATAACCCGGTGGACTGGTGGCCGTGGGGCGATGAAGCTTTTGCCGAGGCGCGGAATACTGATCGGCCTATTTTGCTTTCTGTCGGGTATTCGGCTTGCCACTGGTGCCACGTCATGGCCCACGAATCTTTCGAAAACCCAGAGACGGCCGAAATCATGAACGCCGGATTTGTAAACGTAAAGATTGACCGTGAAGAACGACCCGACATTGACAGTATTTACATGGATGCTTTGACTTCCTTAACCGGGCGCGGCGGCTGGCCCATGACCGTTTTTTGTTATCCCGATGGCCGCCCTTTTCATGCCGGCACCTACTGGCCTGACCAGCCCCGAGGAGGAATGCCTTCTTTTTCTCAGGTTTTAAACGAGGTAAGCAAAGCGTGGAACGAACGGCGCCCCGACCTCGAACAGTTGGCCCAAAAGATTTTGCCTCACATGGCAAGAAGTGCTTCAAGCGAGCCCCAAGGGCAGCCCGCTCCTGACGCCATCGAAGAAGCAGTAGAAACCCTGCTCAGCCACCATGACGAGCAATGGGGCGGGTTTGGCGGCGCCCCCAAGTTTCCTCCCGCCATGAGCCTTGATGTGTTGCTGCGCTTGTTGTCTCGCCAGCCCCATCCCGCAGCACAAGAGGCACTAACCACCACCCTAGATGCCATGGCCTCTGGGGGGATTTACGATCACCTTGACGGCGGGTTTTCTCGTTATTCGGTAGATGAACAATGGCTGGTTCCCCACTTTGAAAAAATGCTTTACGACAATGCCTTGCTCGCTCGTACTTATTTGCATGCTTGGCAAGTTGTTGGCCACCAACGTTGGCGGCAGGTGACTGAAGAAACCATCAGTTACGTTCTACGCCGCCTAACCCAACCAGGTGGCGGGTTTGCGTCGGCTGAGGATGCTGATTCCGAAGGAGTAGAGGGTCGATTTTTTGTTTGGTCGACTGCAGAAATCGAAGCCGTTTGTGGGCCCGATGCTCCCGCCGCCTTGGACTGGTACGGGGCAACCGAGACGGGGAACTTCGAGGGCAGCAATATCTTGTTTCGTCCTCGACGGGGCGAGCTGATGCGCCCTACCCAAATAGAAAACGCCCGCCAATCTTTGCTGGCTCAACGAGAAAAACGGGTTCGTCCAGGCCTCGACGACAAGGTCATTACCGAATGGAACGGCTTGATGCTGGCCACCCTGGCCGAAGCGGCCGCTGCTTTGGACCGCCCCGACTGGTTGCAAGCGGCCCAAGAAAACGCTGACTTTCTTTGTACCCATTTACACCAGGGGCAGGGCCGCTGGTTGCGCTCGTGGCAGGCCGACGGCGGCGCCCGTCAACTCGGCTTTGCCGCCGACCATGCCGCCATGATTGACGCCCTAGTTCGCTTGAGCGAAGCCACCGGTGAAGCCCGTTGGATTGAAGTAGCTACCCAAACTGCTGATGTTTTGTTGGAGTTCTTTAGCGACCCAGAACGAGGAGGATTTTTTTCTACCGGAAGCGATGCTCCGGCGCTGGTGGCTCGCCCCAAAGAAATCATGGACAATGCTTTACCATCGGCCAACAGTTTGGCCGCCGGAGCGCTCTTGCGTTTAGGTGCGCTAACCGGTGAAGACCGCTACCTCGAGGCGGCCGAAGGCACGCTGGCGCTTTTTGGGGCGCCCGCCGCCGCCCATGCCACCGCTTTTGGTCACCTTTTAGGAGCCGTGGACATGCACCTCACCGGGCTTAGCGAGTTGGTCATTCCCGGAACCCGCCCCGACCTGTTGACTGCTGTGCGCTCCACCTGGCGACCTAATTTGGTTCTCTCTTGGGGCGAGCCCCTCCCCGGGCCCCTTTGGGAAGGCCGACAAGAAGGTTTGGCCTATCTGTGTCAAAACTTTTCGTGCCGAGCGCCGGTGAGTACTCCCGAGGACTTACTCGAAGCTCTCGAAAAGCACTAACGGCCCCAGCGGCCGTTATGCAGTACTTCTGCCAGAGGGCGGCGGGGGCGCTTTGTTGACTTGCTGGGGCGATCATCGGCGGCATAGCCGATAGCCAAGGTGCCGACAGCCACGGCCTCTTGGGGCACGCCGAATCGGTCGGCAATATTTTTTTCATGGCTGAATTGCCCGAAGAAGCAGCAGTCCAAACCGGCTTCCACAACCAAAAGTTGTAAGGCCATGGCTGCTGCTGCCCCGTCTACCAGCCAGTAAGGCACTGGCCATTGTTCGATGTTTTCTCCCATTTCGGCCATTGCTTTGTCGGGTTCGCGGTATCGCTCGAGATAGCGGCTAGGCATCCCATATGGAACAACCAAAGCAGGAGCAAGTAGAAGGCCTGGCCAAGGGAAGGCTTTTTTTCTTTCCTCCGACAAGGTGATTTCCCAATAAGCAGCCACTTGGTCAGGCTGGTCAAGGACCAAAAATTCTACCCCTTGACAATTCCCTGCGGTGGGGGCTCGGCGCGCTTGATCAATCAGTCCGTTTAGTAATTCACTGGGCAGTGGGTCGGGCCGGTAATTGCGGCAACTCCGGCGAGCGGCCAAGGCTTGTGCAACCCCCGGTGTCGCACCACCTGCGCTTTGCATACTTCTAGGCGAGTTTTTCGAGGTCCTCAGACATGGCCCAACCCCAAGACACCACCGAGTCGCCACGCTTTGTTTTCAGTTTCTTAAAAATGGCAGCAATTTCTGGGTCGACACTCTCTGGTTTCAACGAGACATGGTCAAATACGCAGGGGGCCGAGCCGTCACCGGTGGTGACAAAAGCGCGTTCGTCGTAGGAGGCGGAAGGCAAACCAAAACGCTTAACAAAGCGGCGTCCCCAAGCTCGTTCTTCCCCGGTGGCCCGATGATCTGGCCGAGGAATCAAATCGCTTAACGAGCGATAGGCCTCTAGGGCCTCGGGGCTATTGAAACGAGCGCCGAAGACAACATCTTCGTCAGGAAAAGCCATAACGGCCCGGCATTGGAGTTCGTTAATCACGGCCCGCAGCACGGTGTTGCGTCGCGAGGTGGGATGGATTGACGCCATGCCGATGATCACGCTGGGGGTGCCGCCGATGCGTTCTAACGTGCACAGGGCGAAGCCTTTCAGTCGGCCGTTTTCTCGTGCAGTGGTGGCCAGCACCCAGGCTTCGGTTTGCTTTGAGATCAAGCCAATTTCGAAAGCATTCGCTCCCTCAACACACAGGTCAGCCATTTCTTCAATTTCGGCATCACCGAGCATGGAACAGTCTTGGGTCTCTACCTCAATAGCAGCCATTGGTCACAACCTCCACCCGGTTTAGGGTTTATCGTCTTTGGGGAATCTGTCATTCGCTTGATTAAAGGAGCAGTTCATAACGAAATGCTCGCTTAAAGGCCAATTTTGTCTTCTTAAGCCTGCCGTGTTGAGTCCACGTTACCAACCCCCCAAAATTAGCTTGGTTGATTCAGCCGATAACTACTGCTTCGGCACCTAACAAAACTCGCAGTTCTGCTACCAGTCCCCCGGCCGGGTTAACCGCAAAATCAGTTGGTAGGCGCAGCACTTGTCGCTCTCCGAGATGCAAAAAGACTTCCGAGTTTCCGGGGTGGGCTTTAAAAAGATCTTTTAAGTGGTCGATCATTTCTTCGTTAACTTGGGATAAGGGGAGCTTCACCCGCAGCGGCCGTGCTTCGTCTACTTCTGCGGGGGTAAAGATTTCTAAGTCCTGACAGATCATCTTGGGCGTATCGTCACGCACGTCAATGCGGCCTTTTACCAAGACAATCCGGTCATCTTCTAGCTTGTGGCCGTGGGTCTCCATATTGTTGGGGAACACCACCACCTCCACAGCGCCCCCTAAATCTTCTAACTGGAACACCGCCATGAGTTTGCCCGCTCGTGTCCATTTTTTGTCGAGGTTGGTGATAACCCCGCCCACCGTGCGGAACGCTCCCTCTTCTTGTTCAAGCATGTCTGCAACCGAAACATCGGCCCGTCTCCGCAGAGCGCCTTCGATGCCCATCAATGGGTGGTCGGAGACGTAGAGGCCCAGCATTTCTTTTTCGAAAGACAGGCGGACCATTTTTTCAAATTCGAGATCGGTGATGGGTTCTCGCTCATCAAAAGCCGGGCCGTCGTTAGCTTCGCCGAAGAGCGACATTACTCCCATATCGTGCTCCCGGCGCCGGGCCAAGGTGTGGTTCACAATGGATTCGAAGGCCAGCAACAATCCTTGGCGGGCATGCCCCAGGCTGTCGAAAGCTCCGGCTTTGATCAACGATTCGATCGAGCGCTTGTTGAGCACGGTTTGGTTGCAACGCTCCGCAAAGTCGTAGAAATCCACGAAGGGGCCGTTTTCTTCTCGTTCGGCCACCATTAAAGAAACCAAGCCCTCCCCCACGTTTCTTACCGCCGACAAGCCGAAAACAATGCGGTCCTTAGCCTCTAGGTCATCAAGCGCAGGCACGGCGTGAAAGTCGCTATGGGCCAGGTTGATGTCGGGAACCCCTACCTCAATATCTAGGATGCGGCATTCGTTGAGGTAGACCGCCGCTTTATCAAGATTCGATTTCACACTGGTCAGCAAAGCGGCTAAGTACTCCACCGGATAGTGGGCTTTTAAATAAGCGATCTGGTAAGCAATCAAGCCGTAACCGTAAGAGTGGCTCTTGTTAAAGGCGTAGTCTGCGAACTGTTCGATCACGTCGAAAAGTTCTTCGCCAAGTTCAGCACCGTAACCAGTGGCTTCGCAGCCCTGGACAAAGCCTTGGCGTTCTTCTTGCATCAAAGAGCGAACTTTTTTGCCACAAGCTTTCCGTAGGTTGTCTGCTTGAGCCAAGGAGTAACCGGCGAACTTTTGTGCCACCCGCATCACTGATTCTTGGTAAATCATGAGCCCGTAGGTGTCGCCTAAAATTTCTTCGGCATCTGGGTGAAAATAGGTAACTTTTTGTCGCTTGTTTTTTCGGTCGGCATAGTCGTTGTGCATGTTGGCGGCCATAGGGCCGGGCCGGTACAGGGCCACCAAAGCGGCGACGTCTTCGAAACTGTTGGGGGCCAGCGACCGCATCAAAGCCCGCATTGGGGTGGATTCCAATTGGAACACCCCGATGGAATCGCCGGCGGCCAATAAGGCAAAGGTTTCTTCGTCTTTGAGGTCAACGTTGTCTATGTCGACCGTTTCTCCACGGGTTTTTTTAATCAGCAGCAAGGTGTCAGTAATGACGTCAAGGTTGCGGAGGCCCAAAAAGTCCATTTTGAGGAGGCCTAAGTCTTCCACACCGTGCATTTCGTATTGAGTAACTACCGGAGCGAGGTCTGGGTCTTGGCCGGATTCTGGTTTTCGTTGGATGGGCAGATAGTCGGTGAGTGGTTGTTTGGTAATCACCACGGCGGCGGCATGAATACCGTCTTGACGCCGCATCCCTTCGAGGCCTTTGGCGACATCAATGATTTGGCGAACGTTTTCGTCCGTTTCGTACATTTCACGCAATTCGGTAGCCATTTTGTAGCCACCTCGGTGTTCTTCGACTTCTTCTAGGCAGGCGGCCAGCGGTGTGTCTCGGCCCATAATCAACGGAGGCATAGCTTTGGCGACTTTGTCTCCCATGGCGTAGGGAAAGTCCAGTACTCGGGCGGCATCTCGTACCGCAGCACGCGCTTTAATTTGAGAAAATGTAACGATTTGGGCTACGTGGTCGCGGCCGTATTTATCGGCGGCGTAGCGAATCAACTCGTCTCGGTAGCGGGAGTCAAAGTCCATGTCAATGTCGGGCATAGAGGCTCGGCCGGGGTTTAAGAAACGCTCAAACAAGAGATCGTAACGAATAGGGTCGAGGTCGGTGATTTGCAGGCAATAGGCCACGGCGCAACCGGCGGCGCTTCCTCGGCCCGGACCCACCCGAATGCCGCGATCTCGGGCGTAGCGAATGAGGTCCCAAGTAATTAGGAAATACGAGGAGAACCCCATGTCGCGAATGACCCGTAGTTCGTAGACCAAGCGGTCGGTCACTTTTTCGGGCAGTTGGTCGCCCCAGCGTTTTTTTGCTCCGCTCAGGGTCAGGTGCTCGAGGTAGGCGTCGTCGTCGTCGAACCCTTCGGGGATAGGGAAGTCCGGGAGTTGCGGGTTGCCGAACTCAATTTCAACGTTGGCGCGTTCGGCGATAAGCAGCGTGTTGTCACAGGATTCCGGTACTTCGGAAAAAAGGTTGCGCATTTCGTAAGCAGATTTGAGGTAGTGCTGGTCGCCGTGGAATTTGAAACGGTTGGGGTCTTTCATTAACGAACTGGTTTGCACACACAGCAACGCATCATGGTTTTTGGCGTCGTGCTGGTGGGTGTAGTGGCTGTCGTTGGTGGCCAGCAAAGGGGCGCCAATTTCTTTGGCCAATTTGATGAGCTGCGGGTTGGTGCGGTGTTGTTCGGGAATGTCGTGGTCTTGGAGCTCCACGAACAGGCTTTCTCGGCCAAAAATGTCTTGCAGCCGGGCAGCTTTTGCTTTGGCGCCTTCATAATCGTCGGCCATCAGGGCCTGTAGTACTTGCCCACCGAGACAACCGGTGGTGGCAATCAGGCCTTCATGGTGGTCGGACAGGACTTCCCAATCCACTCGAGGCTTGTAGTAGTAGCCCTCCATGAAGGCCCGGCTGGCGACCTGAATAAGGTTGCGGTAGCCCGTTTGGTTTTCGGCCAACAAGGTCAGGTGGTAGTAAAGTTTGCGACCTTTGCCGGTGTCGCCGCCTGAGTCGTCCACTCGGCCTCTTCGTGAGGGGCGCTCATGTCGAGAGTCGTAGGCCATGTACGCTTCAGTGCCCAAAATGGGTTTCACCCCTTGTGCGTGGCAGGCCCGGTAGAAGTCCAAAATTCCATACATGTTGCCGTGGTCGGTGATCCCCAAAGCGCTCTGTCCGTCGGCTACCGCCGCGGTCACCAGGTCATCGATGCGAGCTGCACCGTCCAGCATGGAGTACTCGGTGTGGACGTGGAGGTGGGTAAAAGAGTCAGCCATGGGTGCCTGATGGTTTATCAGATAACGAAACAGTTAACCGGTTCATAGAAAAGAATTATCCGACTTAGAGGTAGCTGCCGTGGGGGCGTTCGGGATTGTGCTCTTCTCCGGTGCCGATTTCACCGACGCGCATGCCGGCCAGTTGTTGTTGCATTTCGAGTTGCTGGGCAAACAAGGTGGCTTGTATGCCCTGTACTAAGCCCTCTAGCCAGCCCACCAGTTGGGCGTGAGCAATCTGCAGTTCGGCGGCGCTGGGTGCTTCGTCGGCAAAGGGCAAGACCAGGCGATCAAGTTCGGCCCGTAGGTCATCGGTAAGGGTTGAACCGATTTCTTCTACGGCGCTTTCGAATATTTCTTTTAGCCGCCCTCGGCTGGCTTCGTCCAAGGTGGCGGAACGCACCTCTTCGAGGAGTTGGCGCATCATGGTGCCTACCCGCATGACCTTGGCTGGTTGTTCGATCACTTCACCGGGTTGTTGGTCAGCCGTTTTTTCTTCACTCGACTCGGGTGCCGAAATTATTTCCGGGAGTTCGAGGTTGCTGTTTTTTTCGCCTTGAGATTCCATTGAAACTGACTCTACGCCACTGAACCCGCAGTGCGGGTCAGGTCACCACACTTATTGCCGGTACCAGCATTTCTTCTGCGGTAAGCGAGCCGTGGCGTCCGATTAACTCAATGGACATGACCTCTGCCGCATCACGAAAGCCCACCGGGTCTCGGGCGACCAACGCAATATCTCCTAATCGAGAGCGCGCCGCTTCGGTCACCTGCGGGCCAAACCAGCCTTGGCGCACCGTTTGCTCAGCAGTAACCACCCATGCCACGTCGGCGAAAGCTTCGGTTGCTGCCGCGTAGAGTTCTTGACTGCTTCCCAAACGGGCATGTAGCCATCGGAAGCGGGCTTCGCCGCTTTGCCCGTCGATGAGTTTGGTAACTTCTGGGGGAAGGTCCAACATGCGGTCCCCGACTTCCACTTGCCCGTGATCGGCAGTCACCAGCAAAGCCACCCCCGGGTTCAAGCGGTTAATCAGTTCAGTAATCATTTTGTCGCAAGCAGCTAATTCTTCGCAGTATTGGTCACCAAAACCAAACTCGTGGCCCATCTGGTCGATGCGATCCCAGTAGGCGTAGACGAAGGGCTCCCCGTTGTTGATTTGTTCCACTACGCCATCTACGAGGCCTTGTCGGTTTTCGTAACCCACTTGCCGGGTGTTGGTCATATGGGCCAAGGTGAAGCCGGAATGAGAAAATTTCTTTTGGCTTACCACTGGCGGCCATTGCCCGCCGAAAGCCAAACAGGGTTGAATTTCCGTGGGGATGATTTGTTTTTGTGCATCACCTTGGCCGGTTGACCAGCGCAGAGTGTTTAAAATTTTTCCATTTATTGGCATGCGGTAACCAACCAGGCCGTGTTCTCCTGGCGGCTTTCCGGTGGTTATAGAGGTCAGGGCCGCCGCCGTGGTGCTGGGGGCCACCGTGGTGATCGCTCCGCCCGAGAGGCCGCTGAGCGTAGGAGCTATATGGGTTCGCTCCTGCAACTGGTGCCAACCTAAACCGTCCAGAACTAACAAAATTATTTGTTGGGCTTCCAATACTTCGGCGGCTATCCAGGCAGGCGAGGTGTCGCCTTCCACCAATGCGGGGACCAAACCGGTAAGGCAACCGCCAGCAAAGTCGGGCAAAACCGGAGAAGCATAAGAAGCCGAGTTCATGAACATGACCGTAGCGAGTTATTCGCCGTCTAGTATCGGTAGGCGTGAAGGTATCTACTCGTGGCGATTACGCCAGCCGTGCTTTACTTTCCTTGGCTTTGGCTCAGGAAAGCGATCTTCCGCGGTCGGTGCGCGAGATCGCTGATCAAACCGATCTTCCTCAGCCTTACCTTGAACAAATTTTATTAGCGCTAAAAGGCGCTGGCTTGGTGCGTTCCAAACGAGGCGTGGGTGGCGGCTACTTGTTGGCTCGAGCCCCGGAAGATATTTTGTTATCACAAATTGTGTCCGCCGTCGATGGCCCAATTGTGGCTGGCGATTTTAACGAGCCGCATACCGAGGGCGCTTGCGACCATGAGGGGCAGTGCGTGTTGTTATCGATTTGGGCCGATGCCGGTACCCATATGCGGACTTATTTAGATTCGTTTAGTTTGCATGACATCGTGGCTATGGCTCGCGGCGACCAAGAGTGGCCAACCAGTTAAGTATCCGTCTCGGGTTCTTTTAGTTGAGTAAGCAGGTCTGCTAAATCATCAGGCAGTTCTGCGTCGAACGACACCCAACCTGAACCGTTGGGATGTTCAAAACCTAAATGCGCCGCATGGAGGAAAGGGCGATCAAGGTCCAAGCCGATGCGGTCTCCGCCGTAAGCGCCGTCGCCCACCAGGGCATGCCCAATGGCCGAGAGGTGTACTCGGATCTGGTGGGTGCGTCCGGTTTCTAACTGGCATTCCGCCAAGGAGACTTCAGGATTTTCCCATTCTTGAAGTACTTCGTAATGGGTACGGGCGGGGCGTCCAGCAGCTACCACGGCCATCCGGGTGCGATCTTTGTCGGAACGCCCAATGGGAGCGTCGACCACCCCGTTAGCCGCTTCAAAATGGCCCCAGCAGAGCGCTTTATAGCGTCGCCCCATGCTGTGGTCGGCCAGTTGCTCTGTTAGGTGGTGGTAGGCCTGTTGGGTGCGTGCGACCACCAAAACGCCAGAGGTTCCTCGGTCGAGTCGATGAACGATGCCCGGCCGTTCAGAGGACCCCACCCCAGAGATTTCTGGCCATTGCGCCAGTAAACCGTTGACCATGGTGCCGGTTTCGTTGCCGGCCCCCGGATGCACCACCAAGCCGGCGGGCTTATTTACCACGATTATTTCGGCGTCGGCGTGCAAAACAGGTATTTCTATTTCGGCTTGCGGAGTAGGTCCGGCTTCGGGGCTTCGCTGCAGGTTTTCGATAACAATTTTTTCACCGGTATTTACGCGACGAGATCGAGCAGTGGCTTCTTTTCCGTTGAGGGTTACCAGCCCCTCGTCGATGGCCGTGCCGGCCCGGTTTCGGCTGACGTCGGCCATGAAAGCCACCACCCGGTCGAGGCGTTCGCCCGCTAACGCTTCGGGGATTATTTCGCTGAGTTCAGTCGCCATGAGTGGCACCTCTTTCCGGAGAGGTTTCTGGCGAGGTTTGCGTTCCTTGGCCGGCATGAGTTCGGTCGTGGGCTACTCCCACCAAAATGATGAGCAGCCCACCCATCACTACCGCAGCATCGGCCACGTTAAAAACCGGCCACCATTGCAGGTCAATAAAGTCGACTACTGCTCCATTAAAAAATGAACCGTCGGAGCGAAAGAGCCGGTCAGCCAGGTTGCCCAAGGCCCCGCCGGTAATGATTCCTATGGCCAACCGGGCACGGGGGTCATTGAGTTTGGCGCCATGTCGGGCTACCACTATTAAAACAACGAGTACCAGGACAGCAAAAATGGGGCCGAGGCCTTCTCCTTGGCTAAAAGCGGCTCCGGTGTTAAAAACTAGACGCAGCCGCAATGTCCAAAAAAGATCTATTATCTGATGCTCGTCGAGAGCAGAGAGTGCCCACCATTTGCTGAGTTGGTCGCTCATTAACACCGCACTGCCGGCGGCGACCGCAGGGGCCCAAATGCTTATTTTTTTCATGTCGACCATGGCGGAGAGGCCTAGGGGGTGCCTAGTCCGCCGACTTTGTACTCCACTCGTTCGGCGGCCCAAGGAATGACTTGAAGGCGTTCTTTGGGGATCGGTTTGCTTGACTTGATGCAAACACCGTAGGTCTTCTTTTTGATGCGCTCAAGGGCTGCATCTATGGCGTCTACGGCATCGCGGGCTTGGGCGCTAAGGGCCAGGTCGAGGTCGCGGGCTACCGCTACTGAGTCGCCTTCGCCGGATTCTTCATCAAACTGAACGTCCCCAGGTTCGCGGCCTTCCAAAAGCGAGTCGGCTTCGGCTTGGAGGATGTCGGCGCTCTTTACGTAACGCTTGCGTTCTTCGAGGAGGAGTTTTTTCTGCTTGTCAAGGAAGACTTTGCCGAAACGAGTTTTTACCACAGCTTTCTTGGCCGGGGTTTTCTTTGCCGCAGCTTTCTTAGCAGGCGTTTTCTTCGCCGCAAC
>DUCC01000009.1:0-45798 GCA_012959995.1 Acidimicrobiia bacterium | reverse complement strand
GCGGGCGCTTTCTTAGCAGGCGTTTTCTTCGCCGCAACCTTCTTAGCGGGCGCTTTCTTAGCAGGCGTTTTCTTCGCCGCAGCCTTCTTAGCGGGCGCTTTCTTAGCAGGCGTTTTCTTCGCCGCAGCCTTCTTAGCGGGCGTTTTCTTCGCCGCAGCCTTTTTTGTTGGCGCTTTCGCCGCCGCTTTCTTTTTTTCAGCCATTTATCTCTCCTGTCCTGGTCTTTGACCAGATGATCAAAGATGTATGCAGTTCATAGCCCGAAACCTGAACGGCGGCATGGTAGCCGCTTTAGCAGCAATAAATGGGTATCCCAGAAGAAAAGTTAGCCGCGGCGAAATAACGAAGACGGTGGTTCGTCGTCGTCGAAGAATGCATCCATCGCTTCACCATCGCCGCCGACAGACTGACGCAACTCGTCCAAAAGTTCTGTCGGAGGTGGTGTCGCGGCAACCACTTCCGTTGCCGGATACTCCTCTTCTTCTTTCTCCGCATTCTCGCTTGGCGCTACCTCTGGCTCTTCAAGCGGCTCTTCTCTTTCTTCTTCAACCACCGGGGAGACCTCGACTTGCGTCTTTTCTTCGGCCGCCACCTCAGGAGTCGCTGAGATAACCGGCTCCCGCCTTTCTTTAGCTGGAGGTTCTGGGGCTGGCTGCTCTTCAAGAACTTCAACAATCTTTTCGACTACCACCTCTTCGGGCGCTACTAATTCTTCCTCAACCTGAGGTAAAGGTTTCGAGTCAGCCGGAGGTTCTTCGGCAATGACCGCCGACGAGGGCGCCGATGCCTGTTCGGGTCGAGCCTCAATGCCCCCCACCAGGGTCTCAAGGTCCGTCAAGGCAGACCGCAAACGCTTACGGTGTGCCTCGATGTGTTTTTCCATGATGCTCATGTCATCAACCATGCACTGACGGTCGGAGTCAAGGGCCGCCATTTCGGCCAACATTTTGACTCGCCCCTTTTCCACGGCTTGCCGCACCTCGCGCTCCGTCTCCAATACTAAATTCTCTGCTTCTTTTTTGGCATTTTCCACGCAAGAAAGAGCTTCTTCTTTGGCGGCCGCCAGCCCCTCTTCGGCTTCCAGACGGTTTTGCCGCGCCGGGCCTAACTCGCTTTCGATCTGTTCTTCCGCCCGTGTGGCTCGATCGGTAGCGGCTTTGGCTTGCTCCCGTAGAGTTTTGATTTCCTCGATTGCTGCATCCAACACTTCGTCTACTTCAAGGGGGTCGTAGCCGCGAAGTTTTTGACCAAATTGTGTGTCGTTGAGAATATGTAAAATGTCGCCGTCCATAAGCGCATGATAGCCCCCATGTCCCCCATGGCGGGGGCACCTTCAAGCAAAGTTGGCTATGCGCAAATTGCTCGGCGTAAAATGGAAATCGCAAAAAAGATCACCAAAGGCGCTAAGTCAAGACCCATACCGCCCATACGCAGGGGGGGCATGATGCGCCGCAGGGGCAACAAGACTGGGTCGGTCAGGTAATAGACAAAGCCAGCCACGGTGGCTGCGGTTCCTTGCGGGTTCAGGGGGATCCAACTTAAGACCACCCGAAGCAAAACCAATAGCAAGTACAGCCCAAGGAGGCTACAAATTATTTCGTTCATGCTTTGTTGGTCTACGGGCCTTCTTGTTCAAGGCGCCGACGTTCATCAGCAGAAACCTCAACATCAGTTGGCGTCATCAAATAAACTTGGTTAGCTACTTTTTCCATTTCGCCACCCAAGCCGTAACACAGGCCACTGGCAAAATCAATTATGCGGCGAGAGAGGTCAGCGTCCACCCCTTGCAGGTTGACGATCACTGGTTGGTCGGCCACAAAGCGGTCGGCCATTTCTTGCGCATCATTAAAAGAAGTGGGGGCCACCGCATGAGGTTTCGACGCTACGGCCGGGGCGATGGGGCGAACCGTGCCGGTAGGCGTGGGCGTCAGGGGGCGCACCGAGGCCTGACCGGGGGGAACCACCCGAAGTTGTTGCTGGTCGGCGTCAGCGGCGGCACGGGCCTCCGCAAATTGGCCCGAAGACAGTGCCCCTCGTGGGGGCGCCGGGTCATCTTGATAATCGTCGTACGCCTCATCAGGGCCCAGACCAAGGTAAAGCATCAACTTCTTCATCATGGGCTAAACATTACTGCCTAAAGAACCAGCAATGGGGGCATGCTCGCTCTTTTTTGGCCAAGGCCTCAGGAAGAGTGTTGCCGAGGGGGGCGATCGCCAAAGAGTGAGCGCCCAATACGAACCAATGTGGAGCCGCAATCGACGGCCACGGCGAGGTCGTTGCTCATCCCCATGGAGCGTTCGGGTAGGCTGAGTTGGTCGGCTCTTTTTACTAATTCTTTAAAAGCTTCGATGGTGGCTTGTTCATCTTCGGCCACCCCAACGGTCATTAAGCCTTTTACTTTGAGCCCGGCAGCTACCCCTCGGGCAACCAGTGGTTCGAGGTCTTCTACCGAACAGCCATTTTTTCCAGCGGTCTGCCAGGGGGCGAACTGCACCAAAATAGCCGCCCCGGGGTCTCGTTTAGCAATTTCATCAACAAGTGACGGGCGGTCTACGGTTTGCCAAAGAGCTACCCGGCCGGCCAAATGTTTTACTTTGTTGCGTTGCACCGCCCCAATCATGTGCCAGGCAATTTTCGGGTCGTTCATTGCTTCTTGTTTGGCCAACATTTCTTGTGCGTAGTTTTCACCAACTTCGTTTAGTCCCGCTTCTTGGGCAGCCGCTACTGCGTCGGCCGGGAACCCTTTGGTTACCGCCAGGAGTCGGGTCAGGCCACCGCTTCGTTGGTTGAGTTCTGCTTGGAGGGCCGCCGCACGCTCCGTTACTTGCGAAAAATCTAAAGGGGATGCAGCCATAGCTAAAGACTAGGGGCTGTTTCTTGCCAGACGACCAGCGCTTGCCTCTGCGGGGCTTTGCTCGCCCGGTGCGACCAGTGTCGGTCGTCGCAAGACGTGCAAACGTCGTCCACGGTGATTTCATTTATTCCCAGGGAATTAAGCGAGCAAATAGCTGTCGCTCGCAGGTTGAGGGCCGGGTTTCCGTCGGTAGTGGTGGCTACTACCGACGGGCCAAACTGATCAACAAACGATTGCCGGTCGGCCAGGCCGAAGGCATAGCAGCAAGGGCCGATGCTAGGGCCCATAACGGCTGATATTTCTCCCGGTGAAACCTTACGTAGTTGCTTTACCGTGGCGTCGATAATCCCCCCCTTTGTCCCCTTCCAGCCGGCGTGCAGGGCGGCCACCCCTCCCCCTTCGCTGATTAAGGCAATGGGGAGGCAGTCGGCGACGGCAATGGCTAAGACCGCTCCCGGGCAGTCGGTGACTGCGCCGTCGGCGGTCCGTTTGTTTTGCGCACCGGGGCCGGCAACATGCACTACTTGGTCTCCGTGCACTTGGCGCAGAAACGTCCAATGCTCACCGGGCGGGAGCGCCAGGTGAGCATCAGAAGAAGAAAGTGAGTCCGCCACATTTTTAATGGCGGAAGATTGTGCTGGGTTGCCGACGGCTATATCGCCGTCGGCAACCTCAGACATGGCGACCCAGACCAGTTGACCCGACGACAGTCGTCGTTGCGCCAACTTCCGGGCCATGGCCCCTACTTAAGGAAGCTTGGTACGTCAAGCCCGTCATCGGCTTCTGCAGAGGTGTCTGCAAAAACGTCAACCATGGGGCTGTCGGGGGTGGCGGTAGTTGCCCGTTGACGAAGAGCCGGGCGATCTCCGTCCCAGCGGTCGAAACCGGCGGCGATGACCGTTACTCGAACATCGCTTCCCATTTCATCGTCAACTACGGTGCCGAAAATAATGTTGGCATCGGGGTGCGCTACGGCGTGAATGATCTCTGCCGCTTCGTTGACCTCGAACAGGCCCAAGTCGGCGGGTCCCGCGATGGTTAACAAAATACCTCGTGCCCCATCGATGGAAGCTTCCAGCAGTGGGCTAGAGATTGCGTTGCGGGCCGCATTAACGGCACGGCTTTCTCCGGTGGCTTGACCGACACCCATCAAAGCGGAACCTGCATTTTGCATCACCATCTTTACGTCGGCGAAGTCCGTGTTGATCAATCCTGGGGTGGTGATCAAAGTGGTTATGCCTTGCACGCCTTGAAGAAGAACTTCGTCGGCCATGTTGAAAGCATTCAACAATGCAGTTTTTTCATCCGAGATGCTCAGCAAACGATCGTTTGGAATAACGATTTGCGTGTCAACTTTTTCTTTAAGTTGCACGATGCCGTTTTCGGCTTGCACGGCGCGGCGTCGGCCTTCGAAACCGAAAGGACGAGTAACCACGGCGATGGTCAATGCACCGAGTGACTTGGCAACCTCGGCTACCACTGGGGCTGCGCCGGTTCCGGTGCCGCCACCTTCGCCGGCGGTGATGAACACCATGTCGGCGCCATCAATGGCTTCTTCAATTTCGGCCCGGTGGTCTTCGGCTGCTTGGCGCCCAACCTCGGGGTCGCTGCCGGCTCCTAAGCCACGGGTCAGTTCACGACCGATGTCGAGTTTGACATCAGCGTCGCTCATAAGCAGTGCTTGAGCATCAGTGTTGACGGCGATAAATTCGACGCCTCGAAGGCCAGATTCTATCATGCGGTTGACGGCGTTTACGCCACCACCGCCGACGCCGATGACCTTGATCACTGCGAGATAGTTTTGCGGGTTGTTTGCCATTTTTTTCTTTCCTCACTTTTCCCACCCCAACCTTAAGGTTGAGGTTTAGGGTTCTGTTGTTAAACCTCTTCTAATAGTTGAGATACTACGCGGAGTAGTCACGCAACATCAACCCGTGGTCGTTAAACAACCGAAGGAAAAACCTGAAAACCTTAGAAAATCAAGGTTTCACTGGAGAAAAAAACCTTAACAAGTGCCCTGTGTGCGAAGCAAAACCGGGTTTTGATGAATTGACACATCGATCACCTCTAGACAAGAAAGCTCCACCCGAGTAAGCACGGTGGCCAAGGAACGCATCTCATCTCGGTAATCCGTGCCGATCCCCAACTCAGCTATCACCCCTCCTACCAACTCCGCGCGCACCCCATCACCGGTTGGCGCCAAGGCTAAAATCCAGGCACCCAAATCAGGAGTGACTTCTTCGGCCGCTCGCAACAACGGGGTGATGCTGCTCACACGAGTACCGGGGCCACCTACCGAGTCAACCCGAATCACTGGCAAGGTCTCCTGCCCCGGTTGAGTCGCCGCCAAAACCGTGCCCGTGCGATCCAGTAAGAACCTCTCCCCGATCGGATTCACCGCCACCACCATAGGCACCCGCTCGGTAAAACTTATACGCACGGTTTGAGGCCACGCTCGCTCCACCGAAGCTTCCTCCACCCAAGGAAGGGCGGTCACCCGATCATCGATTTCTTCCGCATTAACGTCAACCATGGGCGAGCCGTAAACCAGCCCAGAAGCCGCCAACACCTCCGCCTCGAGAACCCTTCCGTCCTCACCATGGACCTCAATAGTGGCGACAGCCAGCAGCGAAGAACGGGTGGCCGCAAAAGCCCCCACCAGCACAACCACTACGGCCAAAACCGCCCAAGCCCAGCGAAGCCAGCGTGCGCCCTGGGGCTTCGTATTTTCTTCAGCCTCCATGTTCATCAACGAACCCCACCATTACTGTTTCTGCCTGCAGGGCAACCCCTGTTTCTTCTAGAACTTTTTTTTGCACTAATTGCATCAAGGCATAGATGTCATCGGCCCGGCCCTGGAGGTCCGCCTGAATAAAGTTCGCATGTTTCGTAGATACCTCGGCCGTCCCCAAACGGTGACCTTTCAGCCCCACCGATTCAATCAACCGACCCGCAGAATCATTTGAAGGGTTAGCAAAAACTGACCCCGCATTTTGACCCCCTGGTTGGTTGTTCCTTCGCCACTGCACAATCTCAGTCAATTCCTGGGGGCCCTCGCCCGTGCCGTCTGCAGCTAAGAGCAAGGTTGCCTCGACCACCACATGGCAAGGCTTTAAAGCTGACCGTCGGTAACCCAAAGCAAGATCCGACTTTGACCATCGGGATGTTTCCCCAATTGAGAGATCAACCACCAACACGCTTTGGAGAACTTCTTTCATTTCTGCGCCATGGCCCCCCGCATTCATGCGCACCGCTCCCCCGATGGACCCCGGAACCCCGACCGCCCAAGCGAAACCTTGGAGACCCGCTTGCACACTCTGGCGAGCCACCACCGGCAAAAGAGCCGCCCCCCCTGCCGTAACGGTGGCCTCCTCCAAAGAAACCGATTCAAAAGCTGCACCAAGTTGCACCACTAAGCCAGCAAACCCCTGGTCAGCGACCAAAAGATTTGAGCCGCGTCCAATAACCAAAAAACAAACATCGTGTCTTGCCGTAACACTTGCCACTTTTTGCAACTCTTCTGGCGACTCAACCTGTACAAACAAAGCCGCTGAACCACCCACCTTGTAAGTAGACAAAGCACCTAGCGGGTGTTCTTCCTGACACCCTTTGGTTAGGGAAATCTTTCGAAGGTCCTTTGCCAAGACCCGCAGTACGTCATTCATTTTTGCCGCTCAAAAGCATTTGCACCTCGTCAGGAACCGTGGTGAGGTCACCCGCACCCATGGTCAGGCAGCAATCGCCGTCCGCCAACACGTTGCCTAAAGCAGCCACCAGATCGGTGCGCCGTTCAACATAGTGGATTTCAAGATCGGGGCAGTCTGCACGCACCGCATCCACAATTAGTTGTCCAGAGACCCCCGGTCGAGGTGCTTCCCCTGAGGGGTAAACATCGGTGACATAAAGTAAATCCGCTTCGTTAAATGCCTCACCAAAAGAGCGCCAGAGTGCTTCGGTGCGGCTATAGCGGTGGGGTTGAAAAACCGCCACTAGTCGATTCCAGTTGCCACTTTTTGCTGCAGAAATGGTGGCAACCACTTCGGTAGGCAGATGCGCATAGTCATCAACAAAATGCACACCCTCTTTTTGACCCCGGTGTTCAAAGCGTCGCGCTACACCGCTAAAGCGAGAAAGTGCTTCAGTAACGGCCGCTGGTTCTGCACCCGCCAACAAGGCAATAACCGCCGCACAGGCAGCATTGCGTGCATTATGCAAACCCGGAACAGGAAGAGAAACCGGCACACTCAGGCCATCTGGACCGTCCAGAAGAAACGACACCCCCTCCCATTTTTCGTTTACCTCACTAATTAACCAGTCAGCCTCTGGCGAAGTTCCCACCGTGGTTGCTCCGGTCGCTTGGGCCAAAAGGGCGCCTTGTTCGTCGTCGATACCTACCACCACCGGTCCATCAGTTTCTCGCACGAATTGCTGGAAAGCCTCACGGAGCGCCGCGAAGCCTCCGTGATGTTCAAGGTGGTCGGCTTCCACGTTGGTCACCACAGCAAACTTGCGGGGCAAGCGCAGAAAAGATCCGTCGCTTTCATCACCTTCCACCACAAAAAGGTCGCCTTCATCCCAGGCTGCTCCACCGCCCACTTCATTTACTTCGCCGCCGATAATGAACGAAGGCCGACAATGGGCCTCACGTAATATGAGCGCCAACATCGAAGAAGTCGTTGTTTTGCCGTGTGTCCCCGAAACCACGATGCTGGACCGCTGAGCAGCTATTGCCGCTAAGGCCGCTGCTCGACTCACCACCGGCACCCCATGTTCCCAGGCGAAACGGCACTCGCTGTTAATGTCCGGCACTGCTGTTGAACGAGTAACCACCTCCGCCGACCCCACATTGTCGGGATGATGACCCACCGTTACCGTGACCCCCAGAGCCCGCAAACGATCAAGGCCTGCAGATTCTTTAAGATCGGAGCCAGAAACGGTGTGCCCCATAGCATTCAAAACTTCGGCGATGGCTCCCATACCTGCACCGCCTACCCCGACTACGTGTACTGTCCGTGGCACGGCAAGATCGGGCATTTGGTCATCAGGAAACCCAGAGGGTTGACTCAATCCGTTTTCTGGCCCGCCGTTTGCATCAAGTTCAGTCACGCATTTTCTCCTTCACTAGTACTGCTACCTCTTGTGCCGCGTAGGGGCGGCCCAGCGCTGCGCCAGCCTGGGCCATGGTCGCTCGCCGAGCATTGTTTTCCAACAACTCCCCCAGGGTCGCTGCGAGTTGCCTTCCGGTCGTGTCTGCATCGGGCAACAACACCGCCGCCCCGCAAGTTTGTAGTTCCTGTGCGTTGAGCGTTTGGTGATCCCCTGGCGCACCCGGTAAAGGAATAAGTATCGCCGGTACCCCAATGGTGGAGAGTTCCGCCACCGTGGTTGCTCCAGAGCGGCAAATCACCACATCAGCGGCCGCCAATAACTTGGGTAAATTGTTTTCGTATTCCACCGGCCGATAATCAACGTTCGAAGGGGCCTGCCGGGGCTGGCAATCGCTCTGAGCAAAATCTCGTCCCCCCAACACGTGGTGCACCACAATCGGCGCGCCAGCCCAGTCTTCTACCATTTGGGCGGTTGCTTGATTGATGCGGCGCGCCCCCAACGAGCCACCAAACACCACCACCAGATGCTGAGCGTCCAATTGAAGATCCGCTCGTGCGGCACTACGACCCGTCCCATTAGTTAGTCGGCGCACTTCTTCGCGCACCGGGTTACCCAGGTTCGTTGCCTTAGGCAAGCCGGTGTGATCAAAAGCCACCACACATGCTGACGCAAAACGGCCAAATAATCGATTGGCGGCACCCGGTACAGCATTTTGTTCAACCACGACCAACGGAACCCGTAGCAGTACTGCGGCCAACGACCCCGGCACGCTGGCATAGCCGCCCAGCGACACCACCACGCCAGGACGCCGATTGGCAACTATTTTGATGCCCATGGCCATGGCCTTGAGCAAACCCCATACCGCCGCGATGTTGGCCAAAGCGAGTCGCCGTTGAATACCGCGCCCCGGCAGGGCACTCAGCGAGAAACCTGCCTCCGGAGCCAGTCGGACCTCTATCCCCCGTTCGCTGCCCAATAGGTGCACCTCGGAGGCCTCAGTTACTACCCCTTCATCGACCAAAGCTTGTGCTATGGCCAGCCCGGGCAGAACATGCCCCGCGGTGCCCCCACCAGCAATGATTACGGTGCTTCGTTTTACTTTTGCCATGCTTAGTCTTTGGTGTTGGGTGTTAGGTCTGTCGAGCGACGTTAAGCAAAATACCATAAGCACCCATGGTGGCCACTAATGCACTGCCGCCGAAGGACACAAATGGCAAAGGCACCCCAGTAATAGGAAGCAAGCCCAACACCGCACCGATGTTGACAAAAGATTGAATCAATATCCAAACGGTGACCCCGGCTGCCAGGAGTTGCCCGAAAGCGTCGGGGGCATGGATTGCCGTCGATAACCCGGTGAAGCCAATAACGAGGTACAAGACAATGACCAGCATGGCCCCCAATAGCCCGAGTTCTTCCGCCACGATGGCGTAAATAAAGTCCGTATGAGCAAAGGGGAGGAAACCCCACTTAGCTCGACTGGCCCCCAACCCCAAACCAAAAATACCTCCGTTGGATACCGCCACCCCCGCCTGAATGGTTTGCCAACCGGTGTTATGCAGGTCGCTCCATGGATCCCACACCCCTAAAAGGCGCCGTCGTCGATAGCCAGCGTTCATGCTCAGAACACCAGCCGTCAAAACCCCGGCGCCGCCTAGCCCGGCCAAAACACGCAACCGCAGGCCGGCAAAGAAAAGTGCAGAGGCCACCATGGTGGCGATAATAATGGCGGTACCGAGGTCGGGTTCCATCATGAGCAAGAAACCGAAAAGACCAGTGAGTCCTAAGAGTGGGCGGACCGTTTTTTTGAAATCATCAATGTGATAACCAGGACGCGAGAGAAAATCGGCGCAGAAAAGCAACACCGCCAACTTGGCCACTTCAGAAGGTTGAAAGATCAACGGGCCTACCCCCAACCAGCGGGTCGCACCATTCGCGCTGATACCTACTCCGGGGAGCATCACCACGACCAGCAGTACCCCGGCGGTACCCAAAGCTACCCCCGAGAGGTTCCGCAACAAGCGGTAGTCAATGCGCATAACGGCCAAACAAGCCACTAAACCCACCACAAAAAATATCATTTGGCGACGCAGGTGAAACCATGCATCTTCGTGAGCCTGAAGGTCGTTGACCGATGAGGCAGAAAGCACCATCACTACCCCCAACAATGACAATAGCAAAGCGGCCACTCCGAGAATTAAAAAACGAGGGCTGCGTTTACCCGAAGCCCGACGCGGCGAGCGAACGATCTTTTCTGGCTTTGCCCCGGTGCTTTCTTTACCAAGCGAACGAAAGAGTTGCTTTAGACTGAGGTTCATGCGGGTTTTGCTTCTTTATGATTTTGCACCAGACGGATGAAATCTTCCCCACGCTGGACATAAGAGTCGTAGTGGTCAAATGAGGTGCAACCCGGTGACAAAAGAATCGTGCCTTCGTTTTTCGTTACCGAAATGGCTTGGCCGACGGCTTCTTCTAATGAACTGACCACCACTACGGGGCACACTTTTTCAAAAACTGCTTCCATTTGTTTCGCTGCTTCACCGAAGGCCACCACTTGGGTGGGGGCCAGCGAGCCAAGCGGCGAAAGGTCCACCCCTTTGTTGCGCCCACCAACCAAAAGGGTCAGTTCTGAAAAAGATTCCGCGGCGCTCATCACCGCATGAGGAGTGGTGGCTTTGCTGTCATTAATAAACGTCACGCCATCAATTTCTCCGACGACCTGCATGCGATGCGGTAACCCAGTAAAGGAGCGTAGGGCTATTGCGCACCCCGATACTGATGCACCGAAGCGCATGGCCAAAGCCAACGCTGCTTGGGCATTGGCCAAATCGTGGAGGAAACGACGAGGCAATTCGCTGATGGCCACCACTTGCTGCTCGTCAAAAACTAGCCATCCATTTTCTAACCGACAGGTCGCCTCTGCCGTACCAAAACTGGTGGCCCCTGCTGGGGCATGGGCCGCCACTACCGGGTCGGCCAAATTTGCAATGGCTTGGACCGGTTCTTCAAGACCTTCCCAAATACGTGCTTTGGCTGCTTGATAGGCGGCCAAATCCTGGTGGAGATCAAGGTGGTCGGGGGCGAAGTTCAACCAGGCCGCAGGGTGAGCAGAAAACTTTTGGGTGTGAGCCAACCGAAACGAGGAGGCTTCTAAGACGAACCGCTCGGTGGCTTGATCATCGAGGGCCGCAACTAGTGGAATTTCCGTGTTGCCAACCGCACAAGCCTTTATGCCTGATTCAGCCAGCATGTTCACCACCAAAGTAACCACCGTAGTTTTTCCGTTGGTTCCCGTGACGGCACAGCACGGCCGATCGTCCCACGCTTGCGCTAAGTCAAACTCGTCGAGAATCGGCACATGACTTGTTTTGGCCTGAGTAAAAACTGGGTGCGCATCGGGTAGGCCGGGGCTCACCACCACCTGTCGGCAACCGTTCAACAACTCTGCCCATTGGTTGCCTTGTGGAGCTTCGAAATAATCTACGTTGAGCCTTTTTGCCGTTTCACGAGAAAGTTCCGTGGGGTGATCGTCCACTACCCGCACCGGCTCTTGACGGCTTTGCAATGCTCGTACCACTGCTTGGCCGGTGACACCCAAGCCAACCACCAAGGTGTGTTGGCTCACGGGCCAAACACCGTGACCCCTGCTTTGATGGAATCGGCGTAGAACAAGCCCAAACTTACCGCCGTGCAAAGGCCAGAGATAATCCAAAAACGAACAATAACCGTTGTTTCGGGCCACCCACCGAGTTCAAAGTGGTGATGCACCGGGGCCATCCGAAAAATACGTCGTCCTCCAAAAAGGCGGAAACTGCCGACTTGCAAAATCACCGAAACGGTTTCCATAACAAACAATCCGGCCACGATAGGCAACAGCAACTGGGTGTTAGTAGCTAACGCTAAAGCAGCCAAACCGGTACCGATAGCCAGTGACCCGGTGTCGCCCATAAATATTTGCGCCGGGGCGGCGTTCCACCAGAGAAACCCGATGCAGCCACCGGCCATGGCGGCCGCCACGATGGCCAAGTCCAAAGCGTGCGCCACCTGATAGGTGTCGTAGTAGCGGAACTGCCAAAAAGCCATAACCACAAAAGCGGCAAAACCTAAGGTGCTGGCTCCGGCGGCCAGCCCGTCGAGTCCATCGGTGAGGTTCACAGCATTGGATGAACCGATAATCAATAGCACTGCCCAAGCCACCCACAAAATGTTTCCCAGTTCGATTCCCGGTTGCGAATAACGGGTAAACGAAAGGGTGGTATGCACCGAGGTGTAGTTGACCATAAGCACCCCAAAGGTGATGGCTACGGCAAGCAGGCCCAACATTTTAGTGCGTTTATTTAAACCAAGGTTGCGTTCTCGTACCACCTTGATCCAGTCGTCGAGCAAGCCCACCGCTCCCCCGCCCACGATGGCCAAGATGACAAAAATTCCGCTCCGGGTGTAAATGCCGCGGTACAGGTTGCTGGCCATGTAGCCGGTAAAGGCACCGACCACAATGGCCAGGCCGCCCATGGTTGGGGTGCCCGCTTTAAAGGCATGCCCTTGGGGGCCGTCGTCGCGAATCGGTTGGCCTATGCGGAGGCGAGTAAGCCAAAGAATTAAAAAACGTGTGCCAATAAGCGAAACGACCATAGAGACCGCAGCGGCCAGCAGTAAGCCGATCACTGGTTCATCTCCGAGAGAAGTTCTTCAACTATTTGACGGTCGTCGAAAGGAAAGAACTGGCCCGCTATTTCTTGGGTCTGTTCGTGTCCTTTTCCGGCAATCACTACCACGTCGCCGGGGTTGGCGGCATAGAGCGCGGCGGCTATTGCTTTCGCTCGGTCAAGTTCTTGGAGGGCAGGTTGCTCGGTCATCCCTACAAGAATGTCCTCTATGACCCCCCTAGGTGGTTCATCCCTCGGATTATCTGAAGTCACGAAGCATAAATCGGCACCTTTTTGTGCCGCCGCTCCCATTAACGGGCGCTTCCCGTGGTCACGATTTCCACCGCAGCCAAAGACCAGCAACACTTTTTTGCTTCCCGCTAAGGATCGGGCGGCCAGCAAAACCGTCGCTAAGGCCTCTGGCGTGTGGGCATAGTCGACTACTACTACTGGCCCACCTGCTGCCGCAATGGTCTCAAAGCGGCCTGGTACCGGTGTCACTTGTTGGAGCGCTTCGACAATGGTGGCCGGCCCCACCCCAACGATTTGCGCCAACTCTGCCGCTACTAAAGCATTGGTCGCCATAAATGCGGCCCCCAGAGGCAACACAATCTCGTGGCCCTGCCACACAAACACCGTGCTGGTGGGGTGAACGACAATTTTTGCTTGGTCTGACGAAACGGTGGCCACCTGCAAACCCTTTGTTTGGGCCTGCGTGGCGATTTCTTGGCCAACTTGGTCATCGATCACTACTACTGCTTGCTGCGAAAAGGCCAATGAGAAAAGTCGTTCTTTTGCTGCCCGGTAGGCGGCCAAGTCGGGGTGGTAGTCAAGATGATCACGAGACAGGTTGGTGAAAGCCACTGCAGCAAAACTTGTACCATCTGCTCGGTGTTGCGTTAAAGCGTGTGAGGAAACCTCCATGACCACGCTGTCCATGCCTTCATTTTTCCATTGGGCTAAGCGCTGTTGAAGATCGGGTGCTTCTGGAGTGGTGCGCTCCCCATTTAAGGTGCCCGATAAGGCCACCTGGCGTCCGGCAAAAGAAAGTATTTGTGTCAAAAGGTGCGCCACGCTGGTTTTTCCGTTGGTGCCGGTAACGCCAATAACCATCAGGTGGCGGCTGGGGTCTTCAAAAATAGCGCTACTTAGTAGCGCCATGGCGGGCCGGACGTCATCCACCATGACCACGGGAACGTTTGTTGCGACCGGTCGATCCGCCACCACGGCAACTGCTCCAGCCGCCAGGGCAGACGCAATGTGCTGGTGGCCGTCATGAGCCAAGCCCCGAACGCAACAAAAAATGTTGCCTGGTTTTACTTGGCGAGAATCGTAAGCAACTCCGGTGATTTCAACGGCAAGGGTTTCGGTCGCCACGGATTCTGCGCCCTTTAGCCCTGCGGCATTTATTAATGACTGAAGGTCCATGTCAGCCGGTGGCCGAGAGGGCCACCTCACCGTCGTTAAGAGCGGCGGCAGCAGCTTCGGCTTCGGCGATGGCCCGAACTTGAGCGGGGGTAGCAGCAATGACCCGGCCGACGTCTTCGAGGCCGATGCGTTCTGACTCTGAGGGGATACGCATTTGACGGACCGCAAACTGTGCGAACTCAGCAAAGACTGGTGCTGCAGCGCTGCCCCCGGAGTAGGTGGGGTAGGTGGGTTCATCGATCACCACGAGGATGGCCAGTTCAGGTGCTTCGGCAGGAAGAAAGCCGGCGAAACTTGCTACGTATTCGAGTTCTCCGATTTCTCGGCCGTAGCCACCCGCGGGGTGCGGCTTCCAAGCGGTTCCGGTTTTTCCGGCTACTCGATAGCCCGGCACTTGAGCGTTCACGCCGGTACCTTCGGCGACCACTGCTTCCATCATGGGGATCAGCATCTCGGCGGTTTCTTCGGGGAAGACTCGGCGAGAGGCTTCGCTGGACAAAATATTGAACATGCCATCATTGTCGCGCGTTCCTAAGACCAATGTGGGGGCAGGACGTAACCCGCCGTTGGCGATGGTGGCGTAAGCCGTCACCATCTGCATAGGAGACACCGCCACGCCTTGCCCAATGGCGATGGTAGGCAACGAGGTGCCCGTCCATTTACCTACTGGGGTCAGCAGGCCGCTGGCTTCCCCGGGGAAATCTAGTCCGGTGGGTGAGCCAATGCCGAACTCCACCAACTGGTCGTAGAGTCGCTCGGCGCCAAGGTCTTGAGCCCACAATATGGTGCCCACGTTGGAGGATTGGCGCAAAATGTCGGCCACCGTCCATTCTTCTTCTTCGTGGGCAAATGAGTCGGTGAACTCGCCGTCAGATACCCGTACCCAGTTGTCAACCAAACGACTTGAGGAAGGGCCAGCCGTTTTGGTTTCTAAGATCGCTGAAAAAGTTAACGGCTTCATAATGGAGCCAGGCTCGTAGGTCCAGGTGACCGCACGATGTTCCGACGCGGGCACAACCAAGCCGTCCTCGCCGCGGACCACGGTGGCCGATGCGAGGACTTCTCCGGTGGCCGGATGCATGGCCACCAGTATCCCCGCTTCGGCATTGGCATTAATCACCCCTTCAGTCAGCAACCGCTCTGCCTCAAACTGAAGCGACCGGTCAATGGAGAGGACCAGCGTCTCCCCTTCTTTGGCCGGGTCTATTTGATACTGGCCGCCGGGGATGGTCGAGCCACTAGCGCCCACTTCGACAACCATTTGACCGGTGGTTCCCGAAAGCAAACCGTCGTAGACCAGTTCAAGACCGCTAATACCGATGCTGTCAATGTCGGTGCGTCCCAGTACGGCCAAGCTTGACTCGTTGCCGGGCCGGACTCGCGAGCGTTCGTCAATGGCGTAAACCCCAGGGAGGTTGAGGGCCAAAACATCGTCCACTACTTTTTCTTCTACTTGTCGTACCAAGTAGGCGAAGGAGCGATCGCTAGCTAACCGGTTGTAGAGGGTTTCCTCGCTGGTGCTGATCAGGTCGGCTAGCGCTCGGGCAGAACGGCCTGGTTCAATTACCAAACGGGGGTCCACTATCAGTGATTGCAAGGGCACCGAGAGAGCGAGGTCCACACCATTGCGGTCGATGATGGCGCCCCGCCCGGCCGGCAGGGTGACAGTGCGAATACTTTGAGCGCTTCCGAATTCTTGATAGCGCTGATCATTTTGTAGGACTTGGAGGTTCACCAGGCGCCAACCGAAGAAGGCGGCCGCCAAAATAAAAGTAAAACCGGCAAAGGCTGAACGGCGTCGTATTTGACGCCCTCCGCTAGCCTTTTTGGAGTTCTTTTTCACTGCTGCGCTCATCGACTGGTCCTTGAGAAGGGGTTATATGAGGGGGCAGGCACGGGATGCAGTAGGTCACCAGGCACCACCGCGGCCAGATACACCCGAGCAGGCGGCGGCACCATGCCTAAGCGTCCTTGGGCTACTGCCAAAATGCGATCAGGGTTTTCCAGCCGAGCTACTTCCATGCGGAGTACTTGTGATTGTTCCTGAGCGTTTTCGAGACGGGCATTTAAGCGATCGAGACCAAATTGCTCGCTCACTAAAACGCTGCGAAACCCTGCCAAAGCAAGCAACAAAACGAACACTGCGAGTACCACCAGGATGGCCCAAGAGCCCACTCGACTTGGTTGGTCAGTGGTGGCCCGGGGTGCGGTTTGGGTGGCGCCCCGTAGCGGCCAGTTAATTGCCGTCATGATGAATTACTTCTTTCGTTTTGAGTCGTTCAACGGTGCGAAGCCGGGCGCTGGCCGCCCGCCGGTTGACTTGTTTTTCGGATTCCGTGGGGGTGACCGAGCCTCGCCGCAGTAAGCGGACCAAAGGTTGTGCGCCGCAGCCACAGGGCAGTTGTGCCGGGCATTGGCACCCGCCGGTAGAGGCGTTCACAAAGGTTTTTTTTACCAGACGGTCTTCACCGGAGTGGTAAGACAAAACTGCTCCTCGCCCACCGGGGCGAAGCCGCTTGATCGCTGTTTGGAGGGCTGGTTCGATTTGCGCCAGCTCACCGTTTACTTCAATGCGAAGTGCTTGAAAAGTACGTTTAGCGGGGTGGCCGCCTTTGCGACGTGCCGCAGCGGGAATCGCTTCTTTAATAACGTCGGCCAGGGTTGCGGTGTCTTCGAGGGGGCGGTTGCTTACTATGGCGGCCGCTATTTGACGAGAGAAGCGTTCATCCCCATAGCGATAGAGGACTTGAGACAACTGGTCTGCCGGGTACTCGTTGACAATTTTGTGGGCGGTCAGATCTTGGCGGCGATCCATTCGCATATCCAGCGGCCCGCAGTGGCGAAAACTAAAACCCCGGTCGGCGTGGTCGAGTTGCGGCGAAGACACCCCGAGGTCAAAGAGGAATCCAGAAAGTTCCGTAATGCCTAACTGGTCCATCACGTTGCCTAGTTCGGCGAAGGTCGCTTGGTGCAAGGTGGTGCGCTCGGCCATGGGGGCCAATCGTTCGGCTGCTGCTTTAAGGGCTACGGCATCACGGTCTAAACCCAGCAAGGTCCAATCGGGACGTTGTTCAAGTAGTGCGCTGGCGTGCCCGGCACCGCCCAAGGTGGCATCTAAAATAACGCCGCTGGGTGCGGGGTCAAGAGCTTGGCAAATTTCTTTCAGCATCACGGGCTGATGCAAAAATGCTTCGGAGGGGGAAAGAGTGCTCATGATGCGTTGGCTCCTCGAAAGACCGGGGGCAACAAGCCCGCCCATTGACAGTCCCTCGACCAGCGAACGCCCGTCGGGTTGTCTCTCCTGATCGGGCTGGACGGCAAGCGGGCGGAGTAGGGGCCTCCCGTCCTGCCGATCGAAGGACTGTCAATGTTCGGACCGGGCCGTTTCCCAGTTCTTTGGTCGGTGTTGCTGCCTTGGGGTGCCCTTTCTGTCTCGGTTTAGATTCCGCTGCCTTGGCGGAAGGCTTCGGCGACGGAGTGGTCAAGGTCGTCGGCCATGTCGTCCCACGATGGGGCGTTCCAAATTTCAATCCAGTCAATGGCTCCGCAAACCACCAGGTCTCGTTCTAATTTGGCGAAGCTTTGCAAACGAGCGGGGATCATTATGCGACCCTGAGCATCGGGGCGTACTTCTTCAGAGCGTGCCGCTAAGCCTCGCAAAACATTGGCGTCGGTGGCTCCGGCCCTTACTTCTGTTTCTAGGCGACGCACCATTACTTCGAAGCGTTCGGCGGTCCAGAGCGCTACGCAGCCGGCCCAAGGCGAGAGGTAGGCCGTGTCCGCAAAATGGCTGCGGAACTTAGCGGGGAGCACCAAGCGTCCTTTTCCGTCCAGGGTGTGGTCGTAGGTTCCGACGAAGGCCATTTTGTTGCTCCTCTCTGTTGATAGTTCAGGTGGTGGTGTTGATGTTCACCTTAGGAGTTGATTCTCCCTTTTCCCCCACAAGGCTCCACTCTAATCAACTATTCCTCCACAATGCAAATCAATTCACCCTTTGGGCGCGCAAAAAGAGAGATCTTTCACCGCTTTGCTCCCCTACAACCCCCAGTCAAGGGAGGCAGTTAAGGGAGGCGACGCAAAAAAGCTGCCAGGAGATCTTGGGCCGAAACATTCAACCCGGCCGCTAAATCAGCCAACTCGGTGGCTGCTCTCTTTGGCAAACCGAAAACATCGACCAACTCTTGTGGCTCCCAAGCCAGCAAAACCGCACACTGAAACCTGGCCCCCTGCCGGGTTCGACGCTGACTAACCCCCACCACCTTGCGGCCCCCCACCGTTAGCTCTCCTGGCCCCAACCCAGCAAAACAGATATCACCAGACCACTCCGAGGCTTGCATCGCCTCTCGGTGAACTTCCGCTTCCCAACCCAGGTCTTTAAGGGTCTGTTCCCACACCTGACCCAACCACCAGGTCGCTTGACCAACATCATCAAGCCAAAGTTCATCTTTCTGCGGCAACAGCACATCGACCCAAAAGACATCTTCGGCCCGCAACAGCACCGCCGCTCCTCCCGATCGGCGCTTTGTTACTTCTCGCCCGAGTTGCTCCGCTCGCCGAGCAACGGCCTGGTCTTGTCCGCTACCTAAAACAAGCGTGGGTTTTTCTATTGGGCAAACCAGCAACCCTCGCTGACTAAAATCCGGTTCCAACTGATGCAGTTCTGCTACCGAGCCTTTTGGATACGAGATCTTCCAGGAGGAACGGCTCAAGTTGTTACTCGAGAAAAGCTCCGCGTCCAACGCAGCCAAGTCACCACATCTTCCGTGGACGGCAACTGTGCCGCATCGCCATATTGTGTGACGCTACGTAAGGCCATTAAAGCAGGGTCCGGCAACGGCAAAAACGGAGGACGCAGCCACCAGTGCTTCCCGGCCAATCGGTGGGCTTGCACCAGCGCGGTCAGCCACAGGCTGGGGTGCGCCAACAAGGCGACACCTACACGCAGCAACCACTTACCCCTCATCACTCCTCAACTCTTCGCATCGAAGCCTTTACCATTTGCCTTTACCTCGCCACCCGTACCGCACAAAACTTTTGCTAACTGGCTTTGGGTCACGCTTAGCGTCTTCCTTGTTCTCCCCGTTGAAAACGTTCACGCATTTTGGCCCGAGTATCACCCAAAGTATTTTTCAAAGTAGAACCGCGATTGGATTGTGCTGCTTGTTGCAAACTGGTGCGCCCCAAATGGCGAGCGCTTCGTTCTAATGCTAAACCCGAGGCCATCATTACCAAAAAACCTCCGAAGGCAAAAACATACGAAGTAGACAAGCTAAGCACCATGGCGGCCAAGCCCACCAAAAAACCGAGGACAGACCACTTGAGGTGGCGCAGCGAATAGGTGTAAACCGTCGTTTCTGCGACCTCACGAGCCAACCCGGGGTCGGTTTCGTAAAGTTGCTCTTCTATTTCGCTGAGGATTCGTTCCTCGTCTTCAGAAAGTGGCACCTATGTATCCAATCATGTTTTACCCCCCTAGCATCGCATACCTTGCCCCCAGCCACAACTCCGTTCTTAATAAGTCGAGGCAACAAGTGGTAAAAATTTCTTCCACTGAGCCTTTTTTAATTCTCGTCTTTGTTGGGGCCCCACTGCTGGTCACCTCGTTGCTTCGGCTTTAGCCCGTCGGGGCCGACCGCCGAACCCGGACCAATGGCGTCTCCCCCAAATCGGCGGCGTATTTCGTCTACCGTTTCGTCTATTTCACGCCACGACGGAGCCCCGGCATCTTCGAGGCGCAGTTGTTGCGCTTCCGCCCCCTGCAGTCCGCTCACGGCGACCCCTAAAAGTCGTACCCCTTTGCTGAGGTCCAAGTTGTCCAGCAAGGTTTGGGCCACCGATAAGATCTCGACTCCCAGGTCGGTGGCATCAGGCAAGGTATGCGATCGGGTCAAGGTGGTGAAATCTGGTGCCCTTACCTTGATGCTGATGGTGCGCCCCAACTTGTCTGCCTTGCGCAACCGCCCGGCTACCGCATCGACCATGCGGGTAAGTTCTCGCCGTAAAGCGGGGCGAGCAAAAAGGTCCTGAGCGAACGTTTCCTCGTGACCGATTGATTTAACCCCTTGTTGCGGGTTAACTCTTCGTTCGTCCCTTCCCCGAGCCAACCGCCAGAGTTGGCGACCCGCCGCATTTCCTAAAGTAGTTATCAACGTGGTTTCTGGTACTTGAGCGAGGTCCCCCACCGTTTGGATACCTAAACGGTGGAGCCGTTCTTCAGTTTTGGGCCCTATTCCCCAAACTGCTTTTATGGGCAACGGAAAAAGAAACCCGTTGATGTTTTCTGTCTCCACCACGCAAACCCCAAGGCCAGGAAGAATCTCTTTGCCTTTGACTCGGGGCTTTGCCTCGTTGCTGGCCAACTTGGCTAAGAACTTGTTGGGAGCCACCCCCACTGCGCATCGCAAACCTTCGGCGGCGTATATTCGGTCTCGGATTTCTTGAGCTAATTTTTGCGGTGCCCCCAACGACCGGCCGGCCCCGGAAACATCAAGAAATGCTTCGTCAAGGGATATGGGTTCTACCAGCGGAGTGAACTGTTCAAAAATATCCATGATCCGGCGGCTGACTTCTTCGTAAAGACCGTAGTGGCCAGATAAAAAAATCAGGTGAGGGCAAAGCTGCCGAGCACGGTACGACGACATGGCCGAGTGGATGCCGTAGATGCGAGCTTCGTACGAAGCAGCCGCCACCACCCCTCGTTCTCCGGCACCTCCCACCACCACGGGTTTTCCCCGCAACCCGGGTTGTTGCACAATTTCTACCGAAGCAAAAAATGCATCCATATCAACATGCAAAATGGACGGCGTTTTTGTCACTGGCGCTCTACTCGAAGTTCTCCCTGACTGGTTTTTCGTGCCTGATACGAAAAATGAGCACCCAAGGTTTGCGGACTCGTCAACCAACTACTCACCGGTTCCTGCACCCAAAGTGGTGACTCTTTTAAAAGCAACCCGGCATCTTTTTGTTGAACAAAGCGCGCCTCTTCAACAATCCCATCGGGGTCTTCGAAAATGAACTCGCCTGACCACAAGTGGGCACGGTGTACTTCAACTTGTAGCAGCATGTCACGATCTGTAAACGCTACTTCTACGGTGTAAGCAAGCTCGCCCCACTGATCAACTCGCAGGCCAGTTTCTTCAATCACTTCTCGCCGTAAGGCCTCCAAAGGTGTTTCTCCTTCGTCGACTACCCCACCGGGAGGTGTCCAATCCAGAGAACCGTTGCGTCGCCGGTTGGCTACCAACAAAAGGCCTTGGGGGTTTTGCAGTAATGCTCCTGCTACTTTCCAATGCCTCATCTTCCTAGTCTGCCACTTCGCAGCAGGCAAGGTGACCCCTACCCATACGCAAACTTTTTGTTCGCTTGGCTCACTCGTTTACTGACCTCTTCGCTAGCCTCGCGAGGCAAGCAATAGGATCCAAATAACTACCCAAACCAATGAGAAGCCAACACGTGAACGATCAGCCCGCCATCACCTCTACTCCTGCACAATCTGCTGCTCCCTCGTTGACAGCACGCCTTCTCGCTCTGGTGGCTATTGTCGTCGCTGGTGCTTGCGGAGGTTTGGTCGGCTACTCCGTTGCTGATTTACAGTGCGCTGATGGTTGCACCGCTTGGGCGGGGTCCTTCGGGGTCTTTGGCGCTGTGCTGGCCGCCGGCGGGGTGGGCATCGTTTCGGTCTTGACCTTGCGAGCCATGACTGAATGGCGCACCGGGCAACGCCAACAGTCCCTACGCCAGCGACGCTCCAACAACTAAACCCCGTGGCTGACCCAACGCAACTTCGAGAATTGGCCTTAGCGGCGGCACGTTTGGTGGCTCCCACTTTGCGCCAAAAAGCCGGCCGAACCCCCGCCGAAGATACAAAAAGCACGCTGACCGACATGGTCACCGCGGCCGACCGTTGGTCAGAAGAAACGCTCGTCAACTATCTCCTTAGCCAACGCCCCAACGACGGCGTTTTGGGCGAAGAAGGAGCGTCGGTAAACGGCACCTCTGGGGTGCGCTGGATCATTGACCCCATTGATGGCACCACCAACTTTATGTACGGGCTCACCGGGTACACCGTTTCCATCGCCGCCGAGGTAGACGGTGTGCTGGTCGCCGGGGTCATCGTAGACCCGGCAGCAGGTGACGAATTTGCGGCCGCTCTTGGCCAAGGGGCTACCCGAAATGAGCAAGAAATTAGGGTCAGGCCGGCACCAAACTTGACTCATGCCTTGTTGGCTACCGGTTTTGGTTACCGACCTGAGCGACGTGGCGAACAAGCGCAGTCTTTGGTAGCGGTCCTGCCTCAGGTGCGAGACATTCGCCGTTTTGGTGGTGCGGCCTACGAACTGGCCAGCGTGGCTTGTGGCCGGGTAGATGGTTACTTTGAAAGTGAACTGAACCTCTGGGATATGGCTGCGGGCCTTGTTTTAGTTGCCGAAGCGGGGGGCGTGGTGACCGACCTTGAAGGAAACTTTCCTCAAAAAGATTTTGTCCTCGCCACCACAGCAGAACTTCACCCGGAACTCATCAAATTGCTTCGTTCGGCGGAGTACCTTTAAATGTGCGATGATGGGCACCGATGAGATCCACTTTTGCCCTCTCTGTTGAGACTGTATGACCTTAAGAGAAACCCGCGTACTTACCGTTGAAGACGACGAACGTATCCGTACTGCGGTGCGTTTGGCCTTAGAAGAAGAAGGCTGGACGGTTGACGAAACAGCAACCGGCGAAGAAGCATTAACCGCTTTTGCTCGCCAACCCGCAGATGTGGTGCTGATTGACATCATGTTGCCCGGTATGGACGGGTTTGAGGTTTGCCGCAATATTCGCCGAAACAGCGATGTCCCAATTGTCATGGTGACTGCTCGCGACGATACCCATGATGTGGTTGCGGGCTTGGAGGCTGGGGCCGACGATTATTTAACGAAACCTTTCGCCCCTAAAGAACTTTCCGCTCGCATTCGAGCGTTGCTGCGACGGGCCCGATCCACTGACAACGTCCCTTCACGCATCGTTATTGATCGCCTTGAATTGATTCCCGATGAAGGGGTGGTCAAAGTTGAGGATAAAGAAATCCATCTCACCCGAACCGAGTTTCGTCTCCTTGTTGAGTTAGCTGCACAGCCAGGACGGGTGCTCAGCCGCGAAGATCTCTTGCAAAAGGTGTGGGACTACGACTATTTCGGCGACGGTCGGCTAGTTGACGTGCACGTTCGTCGATTGCGCACCAAGATTGAACTCGACCCCGCCAACCCGCGCTATGTCATGACGGTGCGTGGCATGGGGTACAAACTACAGCCCTGATTCTTAAACTTCCCTTATGAGCGAACTCGCAGCCGGCCAAGATACGGACCCTTCCTCCGCTCTTAAATTCGGCCTCCAGTCAAGCATTTTATTTTCTTTTGCCATTGGCGGGCTCGCTCTTTCTTTGCTGCTGGCCGGCGCTACATTGATTTTGGCTCGTCAACAGTTGGTAGAAAACCGCGAGGGGGCGGCGGCGGCCATAGCGGTAAACAACGCCAGCCGTCTCAGCAACCAACTCACGCCGGAGTCAACTATTGAAAGTTTACCGTCCATCGTTGACTCGTTGACTCGCATTGAGGGCGCTCAACCGGTGGTACGACTTAACGATCGTTGGCTTCCGGGGCCGGAGATTGGGCGCGAAGACCTCCCGCTTTTGTTACGGATTCAAGTAGCCAACGGCGCTGCTGGACAACTGCTTACCGAGATCAAAGGGCGCCCTCACCTTGTTATTGGTATTCCGTTGGTGGCATTTGATGCCGACTATTTTGAAGTCGTTGACTTGGTTGATCTTGACGACACCTTGCGTACTTTGCAAATAATTTTGGGAAGCGCTGCTGCTTTCACCACCTTGATGGGCGCATTGGTGGGGCTTTGGGCCAGCCGTAGAACGCTTCGCCCTTTACGCCGGGTAGGGGTAGCGGCGGCGGCCATTGCAGGTGGGCGTCTCGATACACGGTTAGCAGATATCGATGACCCTGATCTTGATCAACTCACGCAATCTTTTAACGAAATGGCCGAAGCTTTAGAAAAACGCATTCAACGAGATGCCCGTTTTGCCTCCGATGTAAGCCACGAATTGCGCAGCCCTTTAACCACCTTGACTTCCAGCGTGGCAGTTTTGGAGGCGCGCCGCCATGAATTGTCAGAACGTTCACGAACTGCTTTGAATCTTCTCTCTAGCGATCTCACGCGTTTTAGTCGTTTAGTAGAGGACCTTTTGGAGATTTCTCGTTTTGATGCTGGGGCTGCTTCTCTGGATCTCTCCGGGCTCAAAATTCATGCTTTGTTAACCGCAACCTTGCGCTCTTTACATCTTGAAAAAACAGCGCTTACTGAGAACGATGGGGCTATTGACTTGTTGGTCAACGGAGATAAACGTCGTTTGGGACGCGTGTTTTCGAACCTCTTTACCAATGCCCTGCGTTACGGCAACGGGATCTCCGCCGTGGTTATTAGTGCTGACTCCCAGCATGTTTGGGTGGCCGTGGATGATCACGGTCCTGGGGTGATGGCTTCGGAACGGGAAAAGATTTTTGAACGGTTTTCTCGAGGCTTGGCCGGGGGGCAAAGGGAAGACGATGCCGGGAGCGGGTTGGGTCTCAGCATGGTGCGAGAAGATATTCGCCTTCATAGCGGTCGAGTCTGGGTAGAGGAGCGGCCAGATGGTATTTTAGGCGCTCGTTTTGTTGTAGAACTCCCCCGCTTCAACCCTGGCTTGGAGGATTTGTGATGTTGCGCTTACTCTTTCGGTCGTTTGCTTTCTTGCTCAGCCTCTCTCTATTTTCTTGCGGGATTCCTTTAGAAAGCTCACCTCGAGACCTCTCGGCTGAACTCCCGGACGCCCTCATCGAAGGAGCAATCACCACTACCACTCCCCCCGCGGTATTAGAAACAGTAGAAATCTTTTTAGCCCAAGATTCAGGCGATGGGGTCATGGTGCTGCAAACCGTGGAGCGCCAGATTGAACCCGACGGTTCGGTCAACACCATTTTGGCTCAGGTGCTGGTGGGCCCGACGAGCAAGGAACAAGAACAAGGGCTTATTTCCCCGTTAGCCGAGGGGAGCATTTTGGTGGGGACGGTGCTCGACGGTGACATTTTGCAAGTGCAACTGAACAGTTTGGATGGGTTCCCTATTGACGACTCGTACAGCAACCAACTGGCTTTCGCCATGCTGGTCTGCACGGCCACCGAGTTGATTGCCGGCATCGAAGTTGAGCAAGTTTTGGTGCTCGTTAAACGAGACGGCTTGCTTGCTTCGGTCAATGCTCCCATAAGTGACGGCGAACCGTCGGCCGAGGGGGCGCCGGTGCGCTGCGAAAACTACGTCTCATTTTTGCCGCCTGATTTAATCGAGGGCTTTACCAATGACCTGCCGGTAGACCCCGTTGATTAGTCTCTTCCTATGGCGATAATTCTTTCTCTTGATGCCGGCACCACCAGCGTGCGCACTTTGGCGATAAACGAGCGGGGGGAAATTGTTGATCAGGCCCAGCAGGAGTTTCCGCAGTATTTTCCGCAGCCCGGGTGGGTGGAACACGATGCTCAAGAAATCTGGGAGGCCGCTCAAAAAACCCTTACTGAAGTGGCTGAACGCCTAACTCAACCAGTGGTTTCGATCGCCATTGCCAACCAACGAGAAACCGTGGTGGCTTGGCATGCGGTCACTGGTTTACCCCAGCATCGAGCCATTGTTTGGCAAGATCGCCGTACTGCCGACCGGTGCCAAGAACTTACTCAAGCCGGGCATCTTCCTTTTGTGCGAGAAGTCACTGGGCTAGTTCTTGACCCTTATTTTTCTGGCACCAAGATGGCGTGGCTGCTTAGCGAAGGGAATGTCTCTGCAGATGCTGACCTGCGTCTCGGCACTATTGATTCTTGGCTGTTGTGGAAACTCACTGGCGGGAAGGTCCACGCAACCGAACCCTCTAACGCCAGTCGCACCATGCTTTTTGACCTAAGGAGCGGGTGCTGGTCAAAGGAACTTTGTGACCTTCTGGGTGTTCCTCTGGCGGCCTTACCCGAGGTTTTCCCTTCGTCGGGGCGTTTCGGGGTAACCGATGCGGCCAGCCCGGTGGGTTCCGGGGTACCCATTAGTGGCATGGCGGGTGACCAGCAGGCGGCACTTTTTGGTCAGGCTTGTTTTGCCGCTGGGCAGGCCAAAAACACTTACGGCACGGGGTGTTTTTTATTAGCGAACATTGGCGATGATTTGCCATCCCCGGCCGATGGCTTGTTGACCACGGTGGCTTGGCAACTCGAGCAAGGTGGCCCGTTGACTTACGCCAGCGAGGGGTCTATTTTTTCCGCCGGTTCGGCGGTCCAGTGGTTGCGCGATGGCTTGGGCATCATTGATCACGCATCCGACCTTGAAGATTTGGCGCAAAGCGTGCCCGATACCGGGGATGTTTTCTTGGTTCCGGCTTTTAATGGTTTGGGAAGCCCCTGGTGGGACCCTTGGGCGCGTGGAACCTTGGTGGGGCTGACCCGAGGAACCGGCCGAGCTGAGATGGCTCGTGCGGTGGTAGAAGCCATGGTCTTTCAGACCAGAGATGTTGTTGATGCCATGTCTCGAGAGGGTCTTACCATTGCCGATTTGCGTATCGATGGCGGGGCGGCGGTCATGGAACTTCTCCTTGATCTGCAAGCCGACCAACTGAATATTCCGGTAACTCGTTCGGCTACTACTGAAGCGACTGCTTTGGGGGCGGCGTGGCTGGCCGGACTTGCCGAAAGGGTATGGGGTTCCCTTGATGAACTTTCTGACCTTTGGCAAGCGGACCGCACAGCATTGCCCACTGCGGATCGTAAAAATGTGAACGTTTTGCATCAACGCTGGCTACAAGCCGTTGATCGCAGTCGCCGGTGGGAGCAACCGTCGCAATAACGGTTGCCAAAACTCTTACCGCTGGTTAATTCCTGACTCAATACGTGTTTTGAGGTCGTCTACTGCGGTGTGGACGATTTTTGCTTCGAGGCGACGCTTTACAAAGCCTGGTAACCGAACCAAGAGATCTACTTCAAGGTGGTAATGCACTTTTGTTACGTTTGGGCTGCCTTCTACTGCGGTGAACTCGTATTCGCCGTCCATGCGACGCATCACGTCGCCGTCCAGGAGCCGCCAAGCCATGCGTAGCGGGTTTGACCCGTAGCTGTAGCGCAAGGTGTAGGTAGTACTGCGCCCCATGGCGGCGGCCCGGAAAGCCGCATCACCGACGCGCCCTTCGTCGTCTCGAGCAACCACGGTGGCTTCTTTAATGTCGTCGGCCCAGTCGGGGTAACGCTCTACGTCGAGGGCGGCGGCAAAGCACTCTTGTGGTGAGGCTTGAATGAGAATGTGTTGGCTTGCGTGATCGGTCATTGGTTTCTCCCTGTCTTGACCATACCGGAGCGAGAAGCGGGGCAGCGGGGATGCTAAACACTCACCGGATTGGAATGTTTACCGTGGGCCGAAACTGCCGTGGCGAGCGCCCCAGAGCCCGGCCAAGCCCAAGCCGAAAACGGGAACCAATACTGCAGAAGCCACGGTGGTAAAAGGCCGAAACGACGCGGCGGTAAAGCCCACTACTACTTGGATGCTTAGTGCCCCCATGAGTTGGCGGCGTACCACTTGTGGGGCGCAACCGGCTAAAAAATAGAGCCCACCCACCCCGATGTTTTCGGTTCGGCTTCTTCCAACTGCTCGGGCGAAGGCCATCAGGAACGCCCCGCAGCCTGTCAAAAATAATGCAAGATTGGCCAGTAGCCCGAGGGTGCGCAACGGCCCCGAGTAGAGGACAGAAATTGCTGCCATGAGGGTGAAGCCCAGCGTGCCACCCCAAGATACTTTGATGATGCCTTGGCCGGGGTTGGCTATGGTGTTCATTTTGTTTCTCGCAGGGTCGTTTGGTCGATGCTGGCTTGTAGACGGTCGGCTAACACTTGGTAGGAGAACTCTTTTAGGGCTCGTTGCCGTGATGCTTGGCCCATGGCGGTTTGCTTTGCTGGGTCGTTCAATATTTCTATGAGGGCTGCTGCCGCTTTTTTCGGGTCGTCGGGCGGGTCTACCACCAAGCCGGTTTCGCCGTGGCTTACCGCTTCGGCCGCTCCCCCGCTTTGGCCGGCAACTTGGGGCACGCCGGCGGCGGCCGCTTCTACAAAAACAATGCCGAACCCTTCTTGTTCGAGGCCCGCCCACCGGGTACGACACAACATGGCAAACACGTCGCCGGCTCCGTAAAGACCGGGGAGCAAATCGTCGTCTACTCGGCCCAGCATTTTTACGGGGGCGTCGGTGGTTTCAATAAGTTTTTTTAATCTTTTTTCGTCTCGGCCGGTGCCCGCTATAGCCACCGTCACGTTGGGAATAGTTTTTTGAATTTCCAGCGAGGCTTTGATGAGGGTGTCCATGCCTTTGCGGGGTACCAAGCGGCTTACGCTGACTACCAGGGGGGCTGTTTCGTCTAAGCCAAGTTTTCTGCGTATTGTTCGGCGCTGCTCTTGGCTCAGTGGTTTAAAGCGTTCGGTATCTACTCCGGGGGGAATAATCACCGTGGGGAGTTCTTGTTTTGCGGCTCTTTGGGCTTCGGCGGCGGCGTATTGGCCGGCGCAGATAACCAGTGAGGCTCGGCGCAGTACCCGGGCTAGGAGTTGCCGGGTAATGGGCAGTCGGCCGGGGATGGTTACTTCTGCGCCATGGAGGACCACGGCGTAAGGAAATTTTACTCGGGGTGCGGCTAGCCCTACCGGGAGTGCGGGGTCCCAAATAATCATTTCTGCTTGGTGTTGGGCGGCCAGTTTTGCGGCCCGGCGCCGTACCCAGCGGTGAGGTAACAATACGGGTTCTTTAGACCGGGTAAGGGTGTAGTCCTGTTGGGCATCAAAGCTCTCGGTGCCGTTGTAGGGCGTGGTGTGCACGGCGACGTCCTCAGCGGGCAGACGGCGCCAGAGTTCCCACAGGTACGACTGGATACCTCCTACTTTGGGCGGGTAGTCGTTGGTGACCAGCAGATGTCGTCTCATAGCGTTGCCCGCTTGTTTATCGCCCATTGGGCGTGTTCGCACAATAAGGGGTCGTAATGGTCTCGGTAATATTCTAGGCACTGGTCAATTTGAGCGTTTTCGCCTGGGGTGTTTCCTAACACCACCAAGGCATTACGGCGAAGATATTTGGGGTCGCGTTCGGCGATGTACCAACGACCGTAACTGTCTAAAAGCTCTTGGTCGGTGGCGTTGAGTATCGCCAAGGCATCGAGGTCGGCAGTGGGGTCGCTTTTGCCTTCGCTGGTCCGCTCGGGTCGGCCTACCGGGCAGACCTCTTGGCATTCGTCGCAACCATAGATGCGGTCGCCCATCGCTTCTCGAAATTCAATAGGTATAGGCCCAGGCGCTTGCACCAGCCAGGCAATGCAGCGGCGGGCATCAACCACCCCGGGTTTCACGATGGCTCCGGTGGGGCAACCGGTGATGCACTGGTCGCAGGTGCCACAACCGTCGGGCACCAGTTCTTGGTTTACCGGTAGCGGGGCATCGGTGACTACGGAGCCTAAGACAAACCAACTGCCTCGGCCCGGTAACAATACGTTGGCATTTTTGCCGTACCAGCCCAGGCCAGCCCGCACGGCAGCGGCTCGGTCCACTAAGGCATTGTCGTCGGCCACCACCCGAGCCTGCCAGCCGGCTTGGCGTAGTTCTTCGGCGATTACCTCAAGGCCGGTTTTTAGTTCTGTGTAATGGTCGGTTCGGGCGTAGGCAGCGATGCGGGTTTGCCCAGGTTCGGCGGGGTTTAAGCGGGGGGCGGGGGTGCGTAGGGCAGCCACCACCAAGGTTTGGGCGTTTTCAAGTATCCGCTGCGGGGTGGTGGAGCGGGCCGGGTTGCGGTAGGTGAATTGCATGTTGGCCGCTAGCCCAGCGGTGCGGCGTTCTTCTAACAAAACCTTCACGTCAGAAAATGGGGTGGCAGCACAAACCCCCACGGCATCTAGACCGGCGGCAAGACCAGTCGCTTGGCAGCGTTCGGCCAAAGCAGCAAATGTTTGAGATTCCGTGTTCACCTCCTCATCGTCGCAGAAGAAGCCACCGAGTCCACCCCTCACTCCCCCACTGAGGACCTGTGAGGCACGCCCTCTATACGACTAGGGTGGCTAAATGCTTAAAAACATCTCTCTATTAATCTCTATTTTCTTGGCTTTTTCGCTGGTTGCTGGCTGTTCATCCAGTGGCGGAGAACTCGCCGCTCCCGCTACTACGACCGCTGCGCCTGATGCCGGTGTAGTCGAAACTACTGCTGTGCCCGCCACTACTGCCGCACCGGCGACTACCGCTGCACCTGCTACCACCACGTTGTCCGATGAAGATAAATTCATTAATGGCCTAGAAAATGCTGCGTTGGCAGTGGAGCAAGGCGACAATGTTTTTATTAATTGCACAGTAGAAGCAGTCGGCATAGATGCTGCGTGGTCGCTTTTAGACATGGCCCCGGACGAGTATTTAGACAATCCTCTCTCCGTAGAAGACGAGACTGCGCTCACTGCTTGCATAGATGACATCGCGGTGCGGCGAGAAACTGCTGCCCATCTTGATGCTTCTTGGGGAGCCACGGTCAGCACTTCACCGGAGTTCTTTTACGCCAGTGACGTCCCAGAATATAGTCAAAGCCTTCTTGAAGAAGCTCTGCTTGCCGCAACCGCTCTCTGGGGCAATTACGGCCCGCTTGAATATTGGGTAGCGGGCTTAGATGTCGCCGCGGCCGAGGACCTTGGTGACCAGTTCTGCGCAAAGCGCGTTGAGTTAGGAAACCTCAGCAGCGTTGCCAATTGCCTCGACTGGGACCACACCCCAAATTTCTTTGTGGAAAGAGCCATTGATTCTTCTGAGCGCATTGTCAACGGTTGGGGTGGCGGCGACGCAGGGCGAAACGGCAACCGCCAATGGGGGCTGCATCTTTACTCTTCGTCTTACCCCATTTGTTTTGCCGAACCAAGCATCTGCCCTTTTGCCGATGATCAAAAAACTGTCTTTCATGAATACTTCCATACCGTGCAGCATGCGTTTATTGCTACGGCAAATTGGGATCTTCGCGATGAGTTAATGCATCGAGAGAACATTTGGTGGAGCGAAGGCGGCGCCGAATACATGGCTCAAGTTGGGTCACAAGAAATGCGAAATTCCGGGGTATTGACCGCTTCAGAATGGGCGCCTTTACCTGAGCGTTTTGGCTGGATGATTTGGGATATTCAGGAGTGGATGAGCGACAATCCCGGTCAAAGCCCTTCAACCATTGGCTACGGCGACGACGGCCATGCTGCATATAGCTACGGCGCTTGGGCTCATGCCTATTTGGCCTTTAAGTTCAGCCCAGGCGTCTTACTTGACTCTTTTTACCCGAACTTAAACGAGTTGGGTTGGGAAGGGGCGTTTGCCAATGCTTACGGTATGAGTTCTGAAGAGTTCATTGCCGAGTTTGATGCGTTTGTCTCTCTGCCCGAAGAAACCATGCTGGAAATATTTTCTTGACCCTTACGCAAAAAGCAGCCGGGTAGGACCCCAGCGGAACTGCGATTCTGTTAATCCACCATTGAAGCAATAGTTTCACCGACTAGCAGCATCTCTTGACCTGCGCCACGGTAACTGTCGGGGCATCTCCTGTTTCCGACGAACCAACCGACATCGAAGCCGGAGGGTCTGGTACTGGCTCTGAAACTTCGCCACCAGCCGAACAAGCCCCCGCCACCAGCGAACACGCCAAGAGGGTTGAATACAGTTTTCTGCGCATAAACAGCGGCTTTACCTCGCTGATATACCCCGGTAGCGAACCGGTGGGGCCAAGCCTGTCTCGGTTAATACCCGCAGTGCTCGGGCTTCGGCCAGGTCGATCACTACCGCATCACCGGGTTCCCTGAGGCAAAGAAAGGTCACCACACAGTCTTCACAAGTTGGCGAGTTTTGTGCCGTGCAGGTGGCACAGTCAATAGTTAATGAGTTTTCGTCATGTATGTCCATGCCCCACATACTGCCTGAGGGGTGTGACAATGCGAAAAAACCCTTAATTTCAAAGGGCATTCGTTAGCAGGCGCTAGTTTCTACCAGTTTGGCAGCGGCTTTTCCGTTGTCGATGGCGTCTTGCGCTAAAGCAATGCCGGCCGTTAAATCATCGGCCAAACCGGCCACCACCAGCCCGGCGGCGGCGTTGATTACCACCATGTCGCGGCGCGGGCCCAAGTCTTCGCCGGCAAAGATCGCTCGGACAATGGCGGCGTTTTCTTTTGGCCCACCACCGCGCAAGGCATCTGGGTCGGCCAGGGCAATGCCGTAGTCCTCAGGGTTGAGCGTCCATTCGCTAATCTGGTCGTGCTGTAGTTCCAAAACTTGTGTGGGTCCGGTTACGGCTATTTCATCAACGCCAAGATCGCCGTTGACCACCCAGGTGTGTAACGACTGATTGGCCCGAAATACTTCAACGAGGCGCTCCGCTACTGCAGGTTCGGCAGTGCCAATAACTTGATGCCGCACTCGACCGGGGTGAGACAACGGCCCCAAAACATTAAAAACGGTGGGGATACCTAACCCGGCCCGGACCGGCCCGGCAAAGCGCATTGCCGGATGAAAGGTACGAGCAAAAGCAAAACCCAAACCATGTTCGGCGACCTGGGTTTCTAGTTCGGCCGGGGTTAACTCCACTTTAAAACCCAACTCGTCAAGCAGGTCAAAGGCTCCTGAGGTAGATGACGCTTTACGGTTGCCGTGCTTGCACACCGTGGCTCCGGCAGCCGCAGCCACGAAACAGGCCATAGTAGAAACGTTTAACGCTGCTTCTTGCCGGCGTTGGCCTCCCCCGGTGCCCACGATGTCGATGGTGCCTTCAGGCAGGTTCAACGGCACGGCGTTAGCGACCATAGCCCGCACCAAACCGGTGGTTTCTTCTACCGTTTCGCCTTTTATTTTGAGCGCTACTAAAAAGGCGGCGATCTGCACGGGGTCAGCCTCACCAGAAAGAATCTCGCTCAAGATGGCTTCGGTCTCATCGGCCGAAAGGGCCTCTCCCTTACAAAGGCGGCCTAAGAGCGTCGGCCATCCTCCGTGAGTTTCCAATGACTGCTTTTTATCCGTTGGCATAGTCCCTTAGGATAACTGGCGGCGTTGCCGACGGATGCGCCGGCGTTCTCGTTCGGTCGTTCCACCCCACACTCCTACGTCTTCACGGGCCGACAAAGCGAAATCTAAGCATTTTTTTTGAATAACGCACTCGCCACATACCGCCAAAGCTTGGCTCGCCGATTGGCCTTTTGTCGGGTCCGGATGAAAAATAGCGGCATCAAGCCCGCGGCAAGCCCCGGCTTGTTTCCAAACTAAAGAACCATTAGTAAAAGTAACTTGTTTCTGCATCTTGCCTGCTAGTGCTACACCCAATTTGACGGCAGCGCAAGAGGACAACGAAAACTCTTTTTCGAGCCACTTCAAATAGTTGAGCAAAACCGCCCGCGCTGTTGCGGAAACCCTCGGCTCAAGCCACACTTACCGTGATGGTGAGTCGGCCAGGTAACCGCAGCAGAGTTCGCTTTGTTGAGGAAGGTCGGGGCTCCGCAGGACAGAATGCTGGCTAACAGCCAGTCGGGGCGACCCGCAGGAAAGTGCCACAGAGAACAGACCGCCGATGGCTCGGCCCCCAGGTTCGCTTGGGAAAATGAGCACAGGTGAGGGTGAAACGGTGCGGTAAGAGCGCACCAGCGGCCAAGGCAACTTGGCTGGCTAGGCAAACCCCATTCGGAGCAAGGCCAAAGAGGGAGAGAGCGGTCCGTTCGTTGACACTCCCGGGTAGGCCGCAAAGATGGATGGTTGCCCAACCGGATACCCGCAAGGGTCCGGCAGACAGAACCCCGCCTATTGCCGACTCGCCATCACCCCAATCTTAGATTCTTGAAGTGCGGTTTTTTAACTCAACAGTTTCCGCATGGAGTAACCGGTTTCATTTACCCATTCGGGCAATTCATATTGGTAATACTTTCTGGAGGTGCAGCAATGCCCCCTTCGAGCGCTTCATCCAGCACTAAGTTCAAGGTTGAGCCGTCCAGATGAAATGGCAACGGGCGATACGCCCACATGCCCAGCCCTACCGGATAGTCCTCAAAGTAGGTGAACAGCGGTTCCCCTTCGAAAGTACTACACGACACATAAAAAGCTTCGCCCGTTACTGCTTGGCCGAGGAAAACGGTAAGCACGTCTTCAGACCCGGCCAAGTTGCTCCCGACTGGTGTTAAAGCACAGCCATACAAGAGGTAAAGCACATGGGCAAAAGGTGCATGGGGGCCGCTTGCGTCAAAAGAAGAAACCCAAATTTCCGCTCGGTCGTTTACATTGATATCGGTGATGTATCCGATTGAGAAATCGACCTCGCCAGCATCAGGTCCGAGGTCTCGCCAAAAAGTCACCCCATGGTAAGAAGAGTCAACTCGCAAATACCACCGACCGGTGTCGTTGCCATAACCAACGCTGGCGTAATCATCAATGGCATCGCCATCAATGCGTGCTGGCCAAATGGGGCCCTCGTCGTAATCTGCCGTAGGGCTTTCGTCGCCCAAGCAAGTTATAAAAATGGGAGAAATTGAAATGATGGGCGGCAGGGTGAGGGCGGGCAATACTGGAGAAATTACTCCTGGTTGGAGGTTCCCAAAGCTTGGGCCACTTCCTTCGTCTTCTGTTTCTTCTTCGTCTTCTGCTGCTTGCGCCGCGGCTTGTGCTTCAGCCAAAAGCGCAGCGGCTTCCGCTTCGGCTTCGGCGATGTCAGCTTGTTCTTGAGCGTAGGCGGCTGCCGCTTCGGCAAGTTCTGCGGCCAAAGCGGCAGTATCGGCCTCAGCTTGTGCTGCGGCTTGTGCTGCGGCGTCGCCGGTTTCTGCTAACGCCGCTGCGGCCGTTGCGTCGGCCACTGCTTGAGCGGCTGCGGCTGCGGCTGCTTGGGCTTCAGCTACTGCAGCGGCGGCCACTGCTTCGGCTTCTTCGCGTGCCACTTGGGCAACTGCTAACGCATCGGCGGCTTCTTCTAACGCTGCTACCGCATCGTTCACTGCTTCGTCTTTGTCAGCGCAAGCGCTGGCCACCAAAGCCAGGGTCAAGGCTGCCGTTAACGCTTTGAATAAATATTTTTTAGACATGTCTGCTCCGCTCATCGCTTCGTTGCTCATCGCCACACCATAGGCTGCCATCGTGGAAGTAAACGGGCACTCCTTGGGTAGTGGCGCAGATTTAGCGGGCGCTGACCTTACCGATGCTGACCTGTGTGGCGTTGACCTTTCTGATTCTTGGCTTTGTGGGGCTATGTTGAGCCGCTCGAATTTATCTGATGCTTCGTTGGTGGGCGCCGATCTTCGCAATGCGGTGTGTCGGGAAACTACTTTTGCGGATGCTGATTTGCATCACGCCAACTTGTGGTCTGCTGACTTGGCCAGTGCTCGGTTTGTGGGCGCTACTTTGAGCCGTAGTTGGCTGGGTAATACTCATTTGGTGGGTGGCGATCTTCGCTCGGCAGAACTCGGCGGAGCCTGGCTAACCGGGGCCGACTTGACCGAAGCCAAGTTGGGGGGCGCCACGCTGGCGGGGACTTCGCTTACCCGCACTTGTCTTCGTGATGCTGACCTGACGGGGGTGTTTGCCATGGGCGCCGATTTTCGTAGCGCTATTTGCACCGGCACGTCTTTTCGGGCGGCCAACTTGACGGGCAGCAACTTTCGCGGAGCTTCCCTAGTGGGTGTGGATCTTTCTTACGCCGATTTAGGTGGGGCGGATTTTTCTGATACCCAATTTGAGGACGTGCTCTTAGAAGGCATCCGTTACGACGATGCCACGCTTTGGCCTGCTGATTTCGTTCCTCCTGTTTCGGGCGGCGTAACCGACCACGAGTAGCAAAGTTTAAATTGCTCGCCTATTTAGAGCGTGTTAGTTTCTTTTTTAAGGTCTTTTTCTAAATACCGTCTACGAGGGGGCTTCCGCATGGCCAGTACCGACTTTCCGACCACTATTGAAGAGGTGACTCCTGCTTGGTTAACCCAAGTTCTGCGAGACTCTGGCGACTTATCTCATGGCGAGGTCACTGGCCTGGAAGTTGAGTTGATTGGTCAGGGGGTAGGCATTTTGGGTCTTTTGCATCGAGTCACCCCGCGTTACTCTGGCGGTGCTACATCGGCGCCGGTTTCGTTAGTGGTTAAGTTGCCGGTGCAACACGAGCACACTCGGTTTTTAGCCAAGACCTTCATGTTTTATGAAAAAGAGGTGGGTTTCTATCGGGATGCTGCCGCGGACTCTCCGTTGGGTACGCCGCGGTGTTTGGCTGCTCATTACGCTACCGATACTGACGATTTTGTTTTGGTTTTAGAAGACTTGGGTGGTTCTGAGGTTTACAGCCAAATAGATGGTTGCCCCATTACCCAAGCGGAATACGCCATCGATGCCTTAGCGGCCCATCATGTTGCTTTTTGGAATAGCCCTCGTTTTGAAACCGATTTGGCTTGGATTCCCCAAGGTTGGGACCCGCCAATGCCTCAGGGGGTTGAAGCCGGGGTGGCTGCTGCTTGGCCCATTTGTTTAGAGGTTTTTGGTGATCGTATTTCGGATCGCATTCGTGCGGTGGGTGACCGCTTTGCTTCGGTCACCACAGAACTCATGCAGTTCGCTGAAGCACCGGTCACGCTGGCCCATGGTGACTTTCGTTTAGACAACCTGTTTTTTGATGGGTCAGAGTTAACGGTTATTGATTGGCAGATTTGTGTCCGCACCACCGGGGCTTACGACTTGGGTTATTTTTTGAGCCAAAGTTTGACTGTTGAAGACCGGCGAACTCACGAAAAAGCGTTGATTGAGCGGTACCGGCGAGCTTTGGCTGCTGCGGGCATTGACTACCCTGCTGATGAACTTTGGGATCATTATCGTCGTGCGGTGTTGTTTTGCCTTTGCTACCCCATCCAGTCGGCGGGTGGTGTGGAGTTGGTGAACGAGCGTGCGGTTCAGTTGGTGAGCGACATGTTTGACCGGGTATGTGCAGCAATCGAAGACCTTGACGCCGATGAATTAATGCCCAGCCTCTAACCCGCCGGCCAAATCCGTAGATCTTAGATTCCTAGATGTAAGTGGCTGGTGTCGTTGAAGCGGCGCAGCGAGGGGCCAGCACCGATGCTGGTTATTGACGCCGTTGCCACATAACTCCGCCAGGCCACTTCATCGCCGACGCCCAGTGCCCAAGCCAGCGAAGCTTTGATGGGCGATACGTGGGTGACCACCACAATTTCTGTGGTTTGTGACGCTTCTAATAGGTCTTGTGCCGCTGCTTGTACCCGCTCCCCCACTTGTCGTAGAGATTCTCCGCCTGGGGGCGCCCAGTTCACATCGTTTCGCCATGCCGCCCAAACCTCGGGATCGATGGCGGTGAGTGGTTGGCCGTCGAATTCGCCGTAATCCATTTCTATCCAGCGTTCATCTGTTTCGATTTTTTGACCGAAGGCGGCTGCTGTTTGTTGGGTACGCAGGAGTGGGCTGGCTACTACTCGGTCAACCGAGCCCAAAGCCTGCGCTAGTTGTGTTGCTTGTTGCAGGCCTAAGGTGTCGAGCTCTGAGTTCATTCGGCCTTGGAGTTTTCCGGCCGCATTGGTAGCGGTGCGTCCGTGGCGAACAATGTGCAGCATTAGTAAATACTCAGCATCAGCGGCTCAGGCCGCTAAGCCGGCCATTTTTCCAGAGGTCTTGGCGTTTGGCGGGGTTTCCCAAACCAAAACGCTGCCAGGCCCAGCCAGCCAGTAGCAGGGCCAAGGCTTCAAAGACCCAGCCTGTTGTGCCTCGAGAGAGCTCCGGCACTTGTGCTTCGCCGAGTTTGCCCCAACCGGCAAATGGCCACCAAAAAACTTGGGTGTTGGCCCACGTACCGTCAAGCACTAGGTGAGCAAACATGCCGATGGGTACCCCCAACCAGCGACGTTGCACTAGGCGTTTCCCTCGAGCCACCAGCATGATAAAAGCCATCACCGCTACCGGTGTCACCAAGGTGTGTCCTACCCAAGGGTGCCCCAATAATCCTTCGAAGGTAGGCAACAAAGCGCCGGCCATCACCAAGCGGTAATCCAGGTTCGCGCTATCAAAAACGAGTGCCACACCTATTAGCGCCAAAACGGCGAACCAAATCACCATGGTTTAGCGCACAACAAGGCGACCGCATTCGTTGCAGTCGGACATTGTCCCTTCATCCATTCCTTTGAAGCGGTCGGCTTCCATGGCGGGCATTGTTGTGGGGCAGCCTTGGCAACTATGGCCGTCAAAACGAACAATCACGCTGGCTCCAAAAGATCGACGAAGGCCTTCATAGCGGACCAGTAAGCCCGGGTCGGTTTGTTCTGCAGCGTCGTCTCGTCTTTTTTCGGCTGCTGCTTTGTCGCCCAGGAGTTCGGCTTCGGTTTTTTGAAATACCGCCGTGGCTTGTTCGATTTCTTTTTCTTGTTCTTCCTTCGTCCGGTTCATCTCTTCAAGTTGCTCATTAAGCGGTTCGAGGATTTCCATGTATTCCAAGACTTTTTCTTCCAAGCCGTCTTGGCGTTCTTTAAGAAGGGTTATTTCGTTACTCAGGCTGCTGGCGTCTTTAGGCGAGGTAATCATGCCGCCATAGAGTTTCTGGTCAAGGTCGGCGATGCGGGCTTCTACCGCCGCTACTTCTTGTTCGTAGCGTTTTTGTCGCTGCATAGATTCAAGGCTTTCGGCGGCCAAATTTTGTTGAGCGGCCACCTGTGCCGCGTGGGCAGCTTTTAACTCCGCTAAGTGTTCGGCTTCGGGAAGATGCTCATGGCGATGCTGGAGTTGCCGAAGGTTCGTATCTTCTTCTTGCACCGCAAACAATGCTTCCATTGCCCCCATGCTAGATCAAGAGTTGGACACAAAAGCAAGAAATCTTTATTAATGCCTTGCCTGGGGCTCTTACCCCAGTTTGGTGTGGTCCCAGGAAATGGTTTTTGTGGGCTCGATAACCACTGCGGTGCGTTTCGCCGCCATGCGGGCCGCTACTTGGTCAACGAGTTCGGCGGGTACTTCGGGTTCGTTTCGTAACACCACTTCTCGAGCAAAACCTTGAACCGCCTCTTGGTCTTCGTGCAGGGTGGCGGTGCCTTGAATCATTACCCCGCGGAGGTTTTGGTATTCCAATCCGTCTTCTACCAAAACGGTGATGCGAGGGTCTCGGTGGAGGTTCACTATTTTTTGCGAACGGGTGTAAGTTTCGAAAACTATTTTGTTGTCCACTAGGGCAAACCAAAGAGTTGATAGGTGCGGTGACCCATCGGCGTTAAGCGTGGCCACCTGCAAACTTTTTTTCTCTTCAATGAAGGCGGTTTGTTCTTGGTCGCTCATGCGTATTTTGTTTCGGTGATTGTTGGCCATAAGACCACCTTAAACCACTTGGTGTTTCTGCCCAAACCCCAAACTGGGTGGGCCGCTGTTTGCTCCGCCAAGCAAATCGCCAGATAAATGGCACTTCCCGCCAAGGGGGGTAGGCGGGAAGTGCTTATGCTCACGATTTCGATTCGGGGGGGTGAATGAATCGAAACCGGAGATTGAAGGCCCCGAAAAGGTGGGACCGTTGTGTGGTTTACCGTAGCCAATAAGCGACACTTTTCATGGCTCTGGCGGTCACTAATTTAGTGACTTCTGACACTTTTTACTGGCGCCGCGATGAGAGCCCGCGGTAGGGTCAGTAGGTGACTATTTTGTCTGATGCTGATCGCCTGTCCATGCTTACCGACATGGTTGCGGCGCGTACCCAAGCGGGGCGTTTATGGAACCTGCAACGCCAAGGCCGGGTCGGCACTTTGGCCCCCATCGATGGCCATGAAGCAACTTTTGTGGGGGCGGTCCATGCCCTAGACCCTGAGGTTGATTGGTTTGTTCCCCAATACCGAGAGGCGTTGGCTTTGATGCGTTACGGTCCGGAGGTTTTGGACCGCTACTTGCTTTATAACTTGGGGCACCCTGCTGGTGGTTTTATCCCTGAACCCATCCGAGCGCTGCCTTGTCAGATTTCTTTGGCTACGCAGATTCCTCACGCGGTGGGTTTGGCGTGGGGCATGACGTTACGTGACGACCCTGGGGTGGCGCTGGTTTCGTTTGGCGATGGGTCGAGTTCAGAAGGGGATTTTTACGAAGCGGGCAATCTGGCTGGGGTGCTTAAAACGCCGGTGATTTTTCTTTGCGTGAACAATCAGTGGGCCATTTCAACTCCCAGCCGTAAACAAACGGCTGCTGATTCTTACGCCGCTAAAGCAGCTGCTTTTGGTTTTCCTGGGGTGACCGTTGACGGCACCGACCCTGAGGCTGTGCACCTTGCGGTTTCCGAGGCTCGAGATCGGGCGCGCAATGGGGGTGGCCCGACTTTGATTGAGGCCAGTTTGTACCGCCTTGGCCCGCACACGACGGCTGATGACCCTACCCTTTATGTGCCGCCCGAAGACTTAGTGGCCGCTCAAGACAACGACCCGGTAACCAAATACCGTGAACTACTGAGCAGCGAAGGGCTCTGGGACGATGCTCACCATGCAGAGGTAGCCCAATCTGCCTTAGACCTTTTTGACGCCTCCTTTGAGCGGGCGTGCCAGTGGCCGTTGAGCCCCGATGCTGTCCTGGATCACTGCTATGCCGAGGACACGCCGCGCATGGCCCGTCAGCGTGCCGCTTTGCTTGCTTCCGGAGGTCATCATGGCTGAACTGAACATGTTGCAGGCCATTAACGAGTCTTTGCATTTTGAAATGGCTCGTGATGAACGGGTGGTGGTGCTAGGCGAAGACGTCGGCCATGTGGGTGGTGTTTTTCGGGCCACCGAAGGACTGTACGAAAAGTTTGGTGAGCAGCGGGTCACCGATATGCCGTTGGCTGAGGGGGTTATTGCTGGCTCAGCGGTGGGCTTGGCTATGGCTGGTTTGGTGCCGGTTATCGAAATGCAGTTCTTGGGTTTTTCTCTCCAGGCCATGCATCAAATTGGGGGCCAAATTGCTCGCCTGCGTAATCGCTATCAGGGGCGTTTTTCTTCGTCGATTACTATTCGTTCTCCCTTCGGCGGAGGGGTGCGTACCCCAGAGTTGCATTCGGACTCTTTAGAAGCTTTATTTGCCAACATTCCCGGGTTGAAAGTGGTTTTGCCGGCCACGGCGGCCGATGCCAAAGGGTTGTTGGCTTCTGCTATTCGTGACCCCGACCCGGTCTTGTTTTTAGAACCGTTACGCGGTTACCGAGGCATCAAAGACGAGGTGCCAGACGGCGAGTATCTGGTGCCGTTGGGCAAAGCACGGGTGGCTCGGGAAGGCACCGATGTGGTAATTATTGCTTGGAGTCATCAGGTTTCTTTGGCTTGCCGTAGCGCAGACCGGTTGGCCAAAGAGGGCGCCTCGGTGCAGGTGTTGGATTTACGTTCGCTGGTGCCGCTGGATCTTGAAGCCATTGGCGATGCGGTGCGTGCTTGCGGCCGGGTGGTCGTGACCCAAGAGGCCCCTACCACTGCTGGGTTTGCGGCGGAGGTCATCGCCACCATTAACGAAGAGTGCTTTTATTCGCTTGAGGCGCCGGTAGAGCGGGTTACTGGCTACGACGTGCCTTACCCGGTGGGTTTATTAGAAGATATTTATGTGCCTGATGAGGCTCGCATTACGGCGGCGGTTCGCAAGGTGTTGGCGGCCTGATGTTTCAGTTTTTGTTGCCCGACATTGGTGAGGGCCTCGAAGAAGCCGAGATCGTTGAATGGCTGGTCGAAGTGGGCGATGTTGTGGTCCGCGACCAACCGCTCGTTGAGGTGTTGACCGATAAAGCCAGTTCGGAGTTGCCTTCACCGGTTGCCGGTCGGGTGGCTGTGTTGGGAGGCGTGGAAGGCCAACGCATTCTGGTCGGCCAGTTACTCATTGAAATCGACGACGGGGTAACGGTCAAACAAGATTTTGAAGAGCGGGAAACGTCTGCCAAGGCTCCAGCAGAAACACCGGCCGCCACTCCCCCGTCAACCTTGGGCAGCCCGCCTCCTTTCGCCGCTGCGGCACCTTCATCATCTGTTTCTCCGGGTACCCGGCCTAAAGCGGCACCGGCTACTCGAAAATTCGCTCGGGACCTTGGTGTGGATTTAACTCAGGTGCCCGGCAGTGGCCCCGGCGGGCGCATTTTGTTAGAGGATGTCCAGAGTTTTTCTACCGGTAACCAGGGGGGCGCTGCTCGCTCCCTCGACCCCGGTCTGGGCGTTATGCCCGCTGGCCGGCACCCCTTGCGGGGGGTGCGGGGTGCGATAGCTCGCAACATGGCGCAGTCTTGGAGCGAGATCCCTCATATCCATTCTCTGGATGAAATTGATGCCAGCGTCTTGCTGGGCTTTTGCCAGGAGTCAAAAGCTTCTAGCATGCCTCTGACCCCATTGGGTTTGACGATTGCTGCTTTGGCTCGGGCGTTGCGGCGTTTCCCCATGGTTAATGGGCACATTAATTCTGGGGAAGACACGCAAGAAGTAGTTATCCCTGACCACGTAAACATCGGGGTTGCGGTGGCTACCGAAACGGGGTTGGTCGTTCCGGTAATCAAAAACGCTGACCACCTGAACGTGGCAGAAATCTGTCAAGTCATTGCCGACCTGGCCCAACGGGGTCGCTCGGGCAGCCTGTCGGTGGCTGACCTTTCGGGTGGCACGTTTACCGTTACTAACTACGGGTCATTGGGTGGCCGCTGGGCTTTGCCGATTATCCCACCCGGCCAATCTGCTATTTGGGGCATGGGCCGCATTGCCGACCGGCCCCTAGTGGTCGACGGTCAGGTGGTGGCTCGGCCCGCTTTGCCCATCGTCATGGGAGCCGATCACCGACTGGTCGATGGCGACTTACTGGAAGCATTTCGCCATGAGGTCTTGGGCTATTTGGCTGATCCGCAAAAACTTCTCGCTGGGGACATTTTCTAATGGTGGTAGGTGAAGTGGCGGAAAGCCTCGACCTTTTGGTTATTGGCGGCGGCCCGGGTGGTTACGCCGCAGCGTTGCACGGGGCAAGGTTGGGCCGAACGGTTACTTTGATTGAAAAAGAACACCTCGGGGGTGTTTGTCTCAACGTGGGGTGCATTCCTTCTAAGGCGCTTTTAGAAGTTGCCGATGCCGCCGCTCTACCGGGGCGGGTTGCCGGCTGGGGAGTAGCAGCCACTACCTCTATCGACATGGCGCAGGTTCAAAGCCATTTGCAGCAAATCGTTTCTGACCTAACCGGCGGGGTGGCACAGTTGCTTAGCCAAGCGGGGGTTCAGCTTATTTCGGGCACTGCTCGTTTTAGCCGGCCGAACCGAGTGGCAGTAGAACACGGCGACTCGCTGAGTCATTTTGAGTTTGCTGATGTGATCGTGGCGACTGGTTCGCGGCCTATTGATTTACCTGACCTGCCTGTTGATGGGCAACGAGTGGTGGGTTCTACAGAATTGCTTTTTTCGAGCAAATTACCAGAAAACCTTGTTCTGGTGGGCGGCGGCTACATCGGGGTTGAGTTGGCGACGGCTTTTGCCAAGTTGGGTAGCCACGTCACCATTGTCGAAGCAGAAAAACAGTTACTTACTGGCTTTGATAAACGGGTGGCTGGTTTGGTGGCTCGGGGCTTAGAAAAACTCGGGGTGGCGCTGTTGCTTAATCACCGAGCGCAAAAGCTAGAAAGTGAAGGCCTTTTGGTTGCGGGCCCCAAGGGTTCGGTAGCGTTGCCTGCGGACAAAATCTGTGTGGTGGTGGGCCGCCGCCCCAACAGCGACACGGTAGGGCTACGAGAAGCCGGGGTGTTGATCAATAGCCAGGGGTTGGTGGATGTTGATGCCCAGCGACGGGCCGCTGACCATATTTTTGTGATTGGCGATCTGACCGAAGGCCCGGCGTTGGCGCACAAAGCAACCGCTGAAGCTGAGGTGGCCGCCGAGGTGGCTTGCGGGGGTGCCGAAGTTTTTGACCCCACGGTCATCCCCATGATTGTTTTTTCCGACCCGCAAGTTTTGTCGGTGGGGGTGGACCCAAGCCAAGCCAAAAAGCAAGGGCTTGAGTCTTTCCGTTTTCCGTTTGCGGCTTCGGGTCGGGCCCGCACAATGGGCGACAGTGAGGGGTTTGTCACCGTGGTGGCTGATGACGCCGGCACCGTAGTAGGTGTGCATGCCGTGGGTAGCCACGTGGCCGAGTTGGCTGGCGAAGCAGTTTTAGCTATCGAGATGGCGGCCGCCGTTGAGGATCTGGCCCGCACCATTCATGCTCACCCCACTTTGGGAGAAAGCATTATGGAAGCCGCACTCGGCTTAGCCGGGCGCCCGGTGCATGTTTCTCGTGTGTCCAAAAACGAGAAATCTTAGGGGCCAAAATTCTCGCGGTTCGGTTGCCTGAATGATCTTTGTGTCCCATAGTCTGAACCCATGCCTGAATCTCTGTACGAAAACCTTCCCGTGCCAGACCTTTCGCCAGATGGCCGTCGACAGGTGCGCATGGCTAAATGGACCCGCTATGGGGATGCCCAAGCCGCTTGGTTGGCCGAACATGACTTAGGGGCGCCCCCCGAGGTGCGTACTCGGTTGCACGAGTTGGTAGCCGGTGGGGCTTTTGGCTACCATTTTGAACCCGAAAACGTGTTGGGATCTTTTTCGCGTTGGACCACCCAACGGCATGGTTGGACGCCTGACCCTGAGTTAGGAATTTTGACCGAAAACGTGTTGCAAGGTATTTGGCTGGGCGTAGAGGTCTTTACCCAACCCGGCGACGGGGTAGTTATTTCAACCCCTATTTATCCGCCATTTTTAGATATCAGTCCCAGCACCGCCCGTCGCCAGGTGGAATGGCCTATGTATAGAGATGACCAGGGGTGGCATAACGATCTTGATGGGCTGGAATCTTTGCTGGCCGGCGACCCCGGTATTCGTTTAATGGTGATTTGCCATCCTCATAACCCGACCGGGGTGGTCTTTACCGAAGCCGAGCTAGCCCGCATTGTGGCTTTAGCCACCCAACACAATGTGAAGATTATTTCTGATGAAATCCACGGTGACTTAGTGCACCCTGGCGCTAAGCACATTCCGATGTTGGCCATTCCGGGCGCCGAGGCCTGCACGGTCACCTTGGCTTCCGGCGTTAAGACCTTTGGGTTTGGTGGTATTAAATGTGCGGTGGCCCAAACAGCCAACGAGAATCTTTTGGAAAACCTTCAAAGCGTCTCTGCCAAACTTTTGGGTGGGGGCGCCAACCGCATGGGGGCCGAAGCCACCGTCGCTGCTTGGGATAACGGCCAAGGTTGGTTAGATGAAATGAAACTGATCCTTGATGCTAATCGTCATTGTCTGGTTGATCGCTTGGCGGCAGAGTTGCCCCGGGTGCGGGTGCATTTGCCGCAAGCAACATTTTTGGGGTGGCTTGACTTTTCGGCTTATTCGCCAGATGAACGCACCGACAAATGGTTGCATCGTCATACCGGGATTGCTGGCCAAGATGGCGAAAACTTTGGCGCCCAAGGAACCAACCACGTGCGCTTTACCTTTGGTGTGGCCCCCGAGTTGTTAAACCAGATGATCGACCAAATGGTTGCAGGTTTACCAAAGCTTTAAAGCATCACTACTCGGCGCCTTCGCCTTCACCTTCGCCTTCGCCTTCACCTTCGCCTTCACCTTCTTCAGACGCTTCCGTGGTGGTCGTAGTAGTTGGTGGCGCTGAGGGCACTCCGTCGTGGCCTAAGCCGCGGGCATCGAGTTCTGCCACGTGAGCGGCTCGGGTGCCGCCGCCGTACCATCCGT